>CAYMTI010000064.1:0-6790 GCA_964393315.1 uncultured Planctomycetia bacterium | reverse complement strand
GTGGCTAAGAAAAACAGCTACGGACAGGCAAAAATAACAATAGATGGAGAAGCGTTGCTAAAGGTCCTCAGTCTTCGGGTGAAGACCTCTAAATATGTTCACGACAAAACGGTAGAAGCCGAAGATTATATCGAAATAGAACCACGAAATACGGGTAAATAAATGACCGGGGAGACACCTGATGCGGCAACAAAATAAAGTATCTCTGTTGAAAGATAATAACGGCTCGATTCTGCCGCTTGTTATGGGATTCATTACTCTAATGGTAATGAGTGCTGTGGCTTTGTCCAACATAATACAGCGAGATGTTCTGTTGATCCAGAGAGTGAGCCGGAATGACCAGGCAAGATATGTTGCCGAAGCAGGTCTTAATCATGCTTTAGCAAGGATAAAAAACGACTATCTTGAAAATATATCATCTTTTCCGGGTTTGACCGGAAGTATTGATACCGGAAGCTATACTGTTTCCATAGCGACTCTTACGGGAAGGACGAATGAAGGCGGATCTGATAATACGGTCTATTTATTAACATCCGTAGGTACGGCGAATGGAACAAGTAAAACCGTATCGGCAGAAATAGATATTACCGTACCTACCGCGTTGATGTACTTTTCTGGCGCGGGAAACAACATAAATATTAAAATCCACACATGGGTCAACGCCCACATACAAGGCGATATACACGCGAACAATAACGTGACGATCATTGTCCAGTCCCATGCCTCCCTGGAAATTGAAGGGGACGTTTCAGCTTCGGGGATAGTTACAGAAGGTTCTAAATATGATTCATCAGATGATAAAGATACGGCTCTCTGGATAAACGGTATCAACAATGACGGCGCTACAGTATATGAAGGCGAGCCCAGAATAACTTTTCCTGTATTCGATTACGCCAAGTATAAAGAAGACGCTATCGCGTCCTCCGATGGTTCGTATTTTAACGGGGACCAGACTTTTTCCAATAGAACTTTCAGTCCCGCTAACGGTGTAGTATATGTGGACGGAAACGTAACTATCAGCGGCACATGTAATTTTAACGGCGGTATTGTAGCGGACAACATAAACATAACAGGAACTCTGAACCAAATCAAAGCCGGCGACAGAAATATTATTATCGCGAAAAGCGGGGACATACTTATAAGCGGAAGACTTGAGGCCGAAGAAGCTCTTGTTTATGCTGAACAGGATATTTCCACGCATGAAAAATGGGGAGCTGCAGTATATGTCAGCGGCTGTATGTTAGCCAAACGTGATATAAAAATGTGGAATACCCGCACGGATCTGGAATATGTACACATATATATGGCCCCGGAAGCCATGGAAGAGGGGGGTATTGAGATATTAAGCTGGAACGAATGACCGATCGATTTATCTTTATACGGCGCACCATCATTACTTATAAATACTTGACATTACATATATAGTTTGATATTATTACAAAGCTTTTCAATAAAAATCACTTATAGGATAAGATAAAAAGAGGGAGAATAACACATGTACGCGGTTATAAACTTGAATGGATCACAGGTTAAAGTAGAAAAAAATGAGGTTTTTACTGTAAACAAAATAAAAGACCACGAGAATAAAACCATCACGGTCGACGAGGTACTTTTCGCTAAAAAAGGCCACTCTTATTATGTGGGAACACCTTTCGTAGAAGGGGCTTATGTTGAATGTGAGATACTCCAGGATAAAAGAGCTAAGAAAGTAATAGCTTATAAGTACAGGGACAGAAAAAGTTCCCAGTCAAAGATAGGTCACAGGCAGGATCTTACAGAGTTAAAAGTTAAAGATATTGTTTTCGCTGAGAAATAAATATAAAGAATACGGTGATAGACCGTTTTCATGGTTTGCTTTAAAGGAGATATGTTATGGCTCATAAAAAAGGACAGGGTTCTTCCCGGAACGGGCGCGATTCGAACGCCCAGAGATTGGGAATAAAAAGTTACGGCGGACAAACCGTAACTGCGGGCAGCATAATAGTCCGGCAAAGGGGTACACGTTATAAACCCGGCGTTAATGTCGGCTTGGGTAAAGATGATACACTTTTCGCGAAATGTGCCGGCAGGGTGAATTTTACGGGTAAAAGAATAGTCAGCATAATTCCCGGTTAATATGCTTATTGATAAAGCTAGGATCTATGTATTCGGCGGGAATGGAGGAAATGGCTGCCAGAGTTTACATAAAGATAAGTATCACCGCAAAGGTGTTCCTGACGGTGGTGATGGCGGGCCTGGCGGGAATGTAATTATAGAATGCTCATCGAACTTACAAACACTTCTGGATTATCGTTATAATCAGCATCATAAAGCCCCAAAAGGTAAACACGGCGGATCCAATAAAAAATACGGGAAAAAAGGTAAAGATATAGTGCTTCTTGTTCCGGTCGGGACGATCGTAAAGGATTCCGGGAACGGTCTTGTTATCAGGGACCTTATCATACCGGGAGAAAAGGTTATCGTGGCAAAAGGCGGAGCGGGCGGGCTCGGAAGCGCGAAGATCAGAGATGCCACCATGGGCGATCCGGGAGAAGAAAAAGTAATAACTCTCGAACTTAAGATGGTTGCCGATGCCGGAATAATAGGTTTGCCGAATGCGGGTAAATCCACGCTTGTTTCCCGCATATCAAAGGCACATACTAAAATAGCTCCGTATCCTTTCACGACCAAAAGCCCAAAACTGGGAGTAGTAGAATATCACGAAAACACTTTTGTCATAGCCGACATGCCCGGGTTAATAGAAGGCGCTCACACGGGAAAAGGACTGGGAGACAGGTTCCTGAGGCATATTGAAAGAACAGGTATCCTTGTTCATGTTGTGGATATGGCCCCTATGAACGGGACGGATCCATACGATAATTATATTAAACTTGAAGAAGAGTTGAATCTGTATGATGTTAACGTATATAATAAGACCAGGATAGTTGCAGGAAGCAAAATGGATATACCCGGCTCGGAGGAAAATATGAGATCGTTCCGGGCCAAATCAGGTGAAATGGCATATCCTATTTCAGCGGTTACAGGTTACGGCTTGGAAGAACTAATAAACGCAATGTATGGAGAAATAAACAATGTCAAGAAAGAAACCGAAACGGATAACGATTAAAGTCGGGACACGCGTCCTTACCGGAGAAGACAATAGAATAGACGAAAAAATAATAGCTTCTCTAGCTGAACAGGTATCCGATCTGATGGAAAGGAAAATAGAGGTTTTACTGGTCACATCAGGAGCCATAGGAGCGGGTTTAGGGCTGCTGGCAAGAGCAAAAAAGAGCAAGTCTCTATCTGAACTCCAGGCCATCGCCAGTATAGGCCAGAACCATCTTATGGACCTGTATAACAAGTATTTTTCAAAAAAAAAGGTTCTTACCGGACAGATATTATTGACCCAGGATGATTTCAATGATCGTAAGAGGTTTTTGAACATACGTTATACCATAAATTCACTTTTTAAATTGAACGCTTTGCCTTTGATAAACGAAAACGATACGGTCGCGACCGATGAGATAAAATGCGGGGATAATGACAGGCTTTCTTCTCTTGTGGCCGATGCGGTTAATTCGGATATGCTTATAATACTTACGGATGTTGACGGATTGTATGACCATGACGGCAAAGTCATTGATTCCGTTGAACATATAAACAAGGGTATCAAGTCTTTCTGCCGCGGCAAGGGATGTGAAATCAGTAGCGGGGGAATGATAAGTAAATTGGAGTCCATAAAAGCCGCGTCCAATGCCGGAATAGAAGGATTTATAGCCTGCGGGAAGAAAAAGGATATCATCCGGGATATAATATCTGGTAAAAAAGTCGGGACAAGATTCTGCGCTCGAGAAGTAAAAGTCAGGGCCAGAAAAAGATGGATAGCTTACGGGGCGAAAACTAAAGGCAGGATAATCGTGGATAAAGGGGCGGAAAACGCTGTTTTTGAGAAAAATAAAAGTCTTTTACCAAGCGGCGTGGTTGACGTTATAGGAAAGATAAAGAAAGGCGACATAGTGGATATTGTTTCAAGCGATAACCTTATCATAGCCCGCGGATTGACAAATTATACGGACGAGGAAATCCGTAAGATCATGGGAAAAAGGTCCGACAAAATAGAGCCGGAGCTTGGATATAAAGATTATGACGAGGTGATCCATCGGGACAATCTTGTTCTTATAAAGCAGGAGGAGAACTGAAGGAGGAGACATGGATTACCGTAAAGTAATGAACGATATAACTCTTAGGGCTAAAAAAACAGCTCCTCTCTTATCTGTATTGCCCACCGAAAAGAAGAACAGTGTTCTTATGGCAATGGCTGAAGCTTTAAGGTCATCTGTTAGTGGGATAAAAGTAGCAAATAAAAAAGATCTTGATAATGCCTTACGATCGAAAATGGCAGAGTCTCTTATCGATAGACTTGAACTAACGGAAAAAAGAATACTTTCAATGGCGAACATGTTCGAGAAAGTCGCCGCGCTGGAAGATCCTGTCGGTAAAATAATGGAGCAAAAAGAATTGCCTAACGGTTTAACTATAAGAAAAGTCCGTGTTCCCATCGGAGTTATCGGAATAATATTCGAGTCCAGGCCCAATGTTACAGCGGACTGTATATCTTTGTGCTTTAAATCGGGTAATGTTGTCATACTGCGGGGAGGCAGTGACGCGATAAATTCTAATCGGTTTATTTATCAAGTTCTAAAGGATTCCGCCCTGCGCTCCGGTGCTCCCGAGGATTCTTTTTTGTTAGTTGAAGATACTTCCAGAGAACTGGTTGAACGAATGCTGGAGTCGGTAGATGGGATCGATCTTATAATGCCCAGAGGGGGAGAATCGCTTATCAAAAGAGTTGTGGAAAAAAGCCGTGTTCCAGTGATAAAGCATTACAAGGGGATCTGTCATGTTTATGTGGATAAGTATGCGGATATAAACATGGCGACGGATATATGCATAAACGCTAAAACCCAAAGACCCGGGGTATGTAATGCCATGGAAACTATGCTGGTCCATAGAGATGTTGCCGAAAATTTTCTTGCCAATATTTATGGAAAATTAAAAGAACTCGGTGTTAAAATTCTTGGTTGCCCGAAGACGCGCCGTATTCTGGGTGAAGAAATAAAACTTGCAGACGAAAAAGATTATTCTACCGAGTGGCTCAGTTTGACCCTTAACGTAAAGGTGGTTGATTCTTTGGATGAAGCCGTGGCCCATATAGAAAAGTTCGGGTCTCATCATTCTGACGCTATTGTTACTTCAGATAAGGAGACCGGGGATATTTTCACTAAAAAAGTTGATTCTTCGGCTGTTTACATAAACGCTTCCACAAGATTTACTGATGGCGGCGAATTTGGCCTGGGAGCAGAGATCGGTATCTCAACAGACAAGATCCACGCCAGAGGCCCTATGGGCTTGAATGAATTGACAACATATAAATATGTTGTTTCCGGTACCGGACAAATACGATCCTGATCTATTTTTCCGGTAAAAGACCTTTTATTGCTATCTATCAGGGGTTTATATGAAAATCGGCTTATTCGGCGGTACTTTTGATCCGATACATAACGGGCATCTTATTCTGGCTCAGGAATGCTGGTATCAGCTTGAATTGGATAAGGTAATATTTATTCCCGCTTTCATTTCTCCTC
Source organism: uncultured Planctomycetia bacterium (assembly GCA_964393315.1). Classification (GTDB taxonomy): domain Bacteria; phylum Omnitrophota; class Gorgyraeia; order Tantalellales; family Tantalellaceae; genus CAYMTI01. The sequence goes on along the minus strand of CAYMTI010000064.1, from coordinate 1,163 downwards.
ATAAAACGAGTGTTCAGCCTACCGGAGCTTCAGACCGTCTAAATATGGTAAGGGCCGCTTTGGACGGGGACTCCCGTTTTGAAATATCAACTTATGAATTAGACAAAACCGGGGTTTCGTATACGATCGATACCATTAAACACTTTATTGATTTATATGGTGCTGATCACGAATATTTTTTTATAGCCGGCGCGGATACGCTCATTGATCTTTCTACCTGGAAGGATACTGAAAACATAGTAAAACATGTCATGTTCGCCTCTGTTCCCAGGCCGGGATATGACATGAGCGGCATATCTGGTGATCGTATAATTAAGCTGGATATGCCTGAAATAGATATTTCTTCCTCCGCTATAAGGAAAAGGATTAAGGGCCGAAAGCCAATTGATTTCTGGGTCCCGACGCGTGTCGTTAAATATATAAGGAATAAAGGGTTATATCGCCTATAAAGGGCAAAAAACTTGACTTTTACTTGCTGTGTGATAGAATTTAGGGACTGTATAAATATAAACATTAACATAAGGGGGGCAAAATGGCAGAAGCTTATTGCGTAAAATGTAAGGCAAAGAAAGAAATGAAAGAACCTGAAGAAGTAACTATGAAGAACGGCCGTAAAGCCGTAAAGGGAAAATGCCCTGATTGCGGTACGGGGATGTACAGAATACTGGGAAAATAAGTTTATTAATATAATCGTATTTAACAAGTGGCACAAAAATCAGCTTTAGAAAAGGCTAAACTTATAGCAGAGCTTGCCATGGAGAAGAAGGGCGAGAACATTGTACTCATGGATATGCGAAAGGTATCCTCGATGTTCGACTGGTTTGTCCTGGTAAGCGCTACTTCATCCCGAAGGATAAAAGCCATATCCAATTTTATCAGACGTGAATTGTCCCGGAAAAAGATGCGGGCGGTTCATTTGGAAGGAAGAAAAGAAGACCCAAATTGGATATTACTTGATTTTGAGGATGTTGTGGTGCATGTTTTTCATGAGAATCTAAGAGATTTTTACGGCCTTGAAAGACTTTGGGCTGATGTGCCTAAAAGAACTTTACGACAAAATGCAAATTAAACATATCACTGATAATATTGAGACACTCCTATGTTCCTCATGTGAAAAATATTTAAAGAAAAATAACCCCGAATTTGTTCTTCCCGAGAATTTT
>CAYMTI010000063.1:0-6853 GCA_964393315.1 uncultured Planctomycetia bacterium | reverse complement strand
AGATCGATATAGACATATTTACATATATCTATATGTTACCGGAAAAAATATAAAATGTCAAATTTTTATACTGACTTTTTCATTCTTTTTACAAGAAAATGAAGATAACCCAACCCTCCAAAAAAAGCTATCAGACCGACCAGATAAAAAACCGCTTTTATCCCGAGATAGTCGAAGATTATACCCGCAATAAGAGGTGTTATTACAAGCCCCAGGCTCATTGCCGCCTGAATAGTTCCCATCCACTTTCCCATGCCTGTGCTTTTACCTATTCTTACGGAAATTCCTGTCAATGCGGGTGTAGACATGGACGCGCCTATACCGATGAATCCAGCGACTATCAATAATGCTTTAAAATCCGGGCATTCCGGAAAAGAAAGTATGGCCAGCATACTTACTGACACTCCAATTCCTACCTGGATCAGTTTTCCTAAGGGATCCAGCCGATCCGCTATTTTACCAAAAAAAGGTTGTAATGCTCCTGCCAAAAAAATCCCTAAGGTAAGGATGAAACCTATATGTAAAGTACCAATATTCAAGGATTCGGCCAGAGAAGGAAGAAAAGAAATAAAAACCCCCATCAATAATGTGCATACGACGGCTATTATGAGTACCGCTTTTATGAAATCGTATTTAAAGAGCTCAGAGATAAGAACTGGATCCGGGGATATATCTGATATATATTTACGGGAGTCCGGCAGGAAAAAATATACTGTAAAAAAAGAAATTAAACCGAGAACTGACATTGTGTAAAAAATATGGTCGAACCCGAAATATTTATTTATAACCCCTCCCATTATAGGACCGGTCGCAAGACCAAAATAAAACATCATGTTCATCATTCCCGTGGACTTGCTTTCCGTTCCTTGCACGGATATATCACCGATATAAGCCATTATGATCGGCATTATCATTCCCGTGGCAAAACCGTGTATTATTCTTACCAGAGTAAGCATGTATATTGATTCGACCAAAGGGTAAGCCAGTGAAATAAGTGAGTATATGAGCAGGCCTGTTAAAACAAATATTTTACGCCCATATTTGTCAGAGATATTACCTATTACAGGCATTATTATGCCGCGCGAAAAGCCGTATCCGGCGAATATCATACCCATCCAGAAACCGTTAGCACCGTGATCTGAGGCAAATTTCGGAAGGAAAGGTGATATTATGCCCATTCCCAGCATTGCCGAGAATGCTGTAAGCAGGAGAACAAAAAAGGAGATGCGCGAAGGTTCCCCGCTGGGGTGATCTCTATCAGGACGGGTCATTTGTTTTTCCTTTTCGGGGAATAAGATCCTTGAGATCGCTTATCTGTTTTTGCGTTAGTATTTTCGCAATAGCAGTATTCGCTTCGTTAATTTTTGATCTTTTTTCCGCGATCAAATGTTTTTTTTCCGAGATAAGCAGATTTGAGAGCTCAAAGCTGTTCGGAAGATTAAAAGTAGTCAGGTCAGCTTCATCATCAAGCGCTTTTAGTTTTTCGTTGAATGTTTTTATGGAAAGCTTTAGATCAATCAGTATTTTTTTAAGAGCTTTTAGTTGTTCCGGTGTAATTATGTTCTTTACCCGGTTAGTATCGATAGTTTTTAAAAAGAGTTCCACGTCTCCTTCTTTATCATGAGCTATAATAGTTTCTGAGCCGGCGAGAAGCTGTGCGAAACAGAACAGCGTTAGAATAAACGCTGAAAGTATATATATTTTTTTCATCTATTCCCTCCTGTTTAACAATCTTATTTTCTATTCCCAGACGCCGGCTATTTTATAGCCGCAAAATTTACATTTGCCGTTTTCCATGAATACGTCGTCGATCTTATATCCTATTCTTTTGATCACTGTTTTTTTACAATTCGGGCATATGGTGCTTTGAAAAGTAAAATCCGGTATATTCCCTACATATACGTAATAGAGGCCTTCGCTCAAGGCGATATCCCTGGCTGCTTTGAGGGTTTCAACCGGTGTCGGGTATAAATATCTTAATTTGTACTGGGGCCAGAACCGGGAAAAATGCAGTGGCACTTCAGGCCCGAGTTCATTATATATCCATTTTACCATTTTACGGATCGTATCAAGATCATCGTTGAGGGTTGGTACGATCAGATTGGTTATTTCCACCCATATATTATTTCTCTTCATGATAACAAGCGTGTTCAGGATATTTTTCAGGTCCTGTGCGCATATCTCTTTAAGATATTTTGCATCAAAGCCTTTGAGGTCAACATTACTGGCGTCTATATAACGGCACATTTCGACTAGAGGGGCCTTATTGATCTTCCCGCCTGTAACCGTTATGTTCTTTATACTTTTTTTCTTAGCGTTAATACTGCTGTCAATAACATATTCGAAAAAGACATTAGGTTCGCTGTATGTGTATGAGATCGAACGGCAGCCGTTACTTAAAACCTGTGAGACAAGTTGATCCGGACTTAATTTTATATTGCGAGTTTCTTCAGGAGGTCTTTGCGAAATTGTCCAGTTTTGACAGAATTTGCATCTGGAATTACAACCGGCTGTGGCGATTGAAAATGTTTTAGTCCCGGGCAAAAAATGAAACAATGGTTTTTTTTCTACCGGATCTATGTGGCGGGCGCAAACAAGACCGTATACCATGGTGTTTAATCTGCCGTCAGCGGGTTCTCGTACCCGGCAGAATCCACGCTGGCCGTTCTTAAGAATACAGCCTTCAGGACAGAGAGTACATTTTACGATGTTATTGTTTATTTTTTCGTAATAGGAGGCTTCTTTTATTCCATTTTTTACAGTGATATTACCGTAGGCATTCCGGGCTACTACTACGTCAAAGTAATAAGAAGAAACGGAGAGAGCAATTCCTGCTTTCACACAGGAGCTAAGAAACTCCTTGCGTGTTAGTTTTGTTCGGGAGAGTTTTGTTAATCTTTCCAGAATATCCATAGTATAATCGAGTAAATTATAACACAAAGTTCAACAAGGTTCCGACAATTAAAGCTGTTAATAACATAAGACATGCCGATTTTGCCATATCACGGGCTCCCAATTCCTTGATCATTACCGTAAATGTAGCTATACAGGGGAAGTAAATAGACAAAATAGTGCATGCGATTACCAACTGCTTTGTAGTGAGATCCAACGGGGCGAGCATCCCTACAGCTACATCTTTACGTAAGAAACCTATAAGCATTGAAGAAATGGTTTCTTTAGGAAGTCCCCATAGAACAGTAAGTACTGGAGAAAAAACATTCGCTAAAAAAGAAAAAACCTTCAGGGCATAAAGCATGTTTATAAAAAGCACACCTATAAGAACAAACGGGACAGCCTCTTTCAAAAAACCCTGTACTCTCATGGAAAGTTTTTTCAGAACATTAAAAAGTTTCGGTAATCTGTACGGGGGTATTTCCCACAATATTTCGGGACTTTTACCCTTAAGTAAGCTGTTTAGAATAATGCCTTTTATGATCATAATGCTGAATAATAAAGCAAAGATCAAGAGAACATAAATCCCGCCTCTTTGCCCTACTAAACCTACTATCATGGCTATCTGGGCCATACAGGGAACCGCTATTGCCATTAATGTCGCGGCAATGAATTTTTCTCGCCTGTTTTCCAGTAACCGCACGGCCATAGCTCCCGGGACATTACAACCCAGGCCAAGTATCATTGGTATAATAGCATAACCGTGTAATCCCAATCTGTGGAACAGATTATCGACCTGTGTTGCCAGCCTGGGGAGATACCCAAGATCCTCAAGGAAGCCCAGTATCAGGTAAAAACTTAAGATGTAAGGCAGAACCGCCGCTATAGGTACGTATAGGCCGGTTGTTAAAAGGCCGAAAGATGCGCCCAGTTCTATCTTGCCTTGAATAAGATTTCCGATCAGTATATCATGTATCAATCCGCTTTCATTAAGCATTCCGCTGAGTTTTTCCATTAAAGGAAGCCATATATTGTTAAATAAAGGATTCATTATATAGGATATAATAGATTCGGCGATAAATTTTATTAACATAAAAGATGAAAATATTACTAGGGCCGCTATAGGAAGTCCGGTAGAGGGTTTTGTGGAAATATCCTCAAGCCTTTCAAGAAAAGTATGATGGTGATGGTGCAGGGTCTGACTGACAGCAAGGATTTTTCCTATTTCTTCCCATTTTTGTTCATGGTCTAGCGGGGGATGTTTTATATTTTTTAGATTTAATAGTCTTTCCACAAGATCTTTTATGCCGAATCCTGTTATTCCGCATACAGGTACTATGGGTATTCCCAATTCTTTTTCCAGTTTCTCAACATCTATTTCGATACCTTTATGTCTGGTTTCATCCCACATGTTAAGGGCCAGGATCATAGGTACGTTCTTTTCTCTCAATTCAAGCGTCAGGAAAAGATTACGTTCCAGATTTGTGGCGTCAAGAACGTTTATTATAATGTCGCCTTCGGGAATCATATTTACGGCCACTTCATCGGCTTTGCATAATGGTTTGAGGTTATATATCCCGGGTACATCTATGAGCACGCATTGTTTTCCTGTTATAAACTGCATAAACCCCTGTGAGAATCCTACAGTGGTCCCCGGGTAATTTGATATGGTTACTTTCGCGCCGGTAAGACGCGAGAAGATCGCGCTTTTTCCTACATTGGGGTTTCCAAATAACAATATTTTTGGCGTTTCATTATTCACTCTTCTGCTCCACGAGTATTTTTTTTGCCATTCCGTATCCTATAGCTACTTTGGTTTTTCCTGTAAGTATTGTAACCGGACCATGCCAGAAGTGTTCTGTTAATTTGGTTATTCTGGTTCCCTTTCTTATCCCGAGAGCGGTAAGTCTGTCAGTTATGCCGGAGCCTCCTAATATATCTTTTATTATCCCTTTTTCGCCCGGCTTTAAATGTATTAAAAATAGTTCCATTAAAGATCCTTTAGATTATATTTTTTCCAGGACATGATTCAGCCCTTCCTTAAATAATATTTCTATATGTTCATCTTTGAGTAGATAAAATACCTTTCTGCCCTTTTTCCGGTATTTGACCAGATCCAGGTCTTTAAGGGCTCTAAGCTGATGAGATACTGCTGAATGTGAACTTTTTAACAAAGTTGATAGTTCTTTAACGCATAGCTCTTTTCTTGACAGTGCTAATATTATCTTTATTCTCGTGGAATCGCCGAGGACGCTAAAAGTCCGAGATAATTTATCTATTACTGCTTCGTTTTTGAGCCCATACTTAATACTTTTATTCTTATCTGTTACCACACACCCTCCTAGTAGGAATATATGTTCATACTTTCATATATTATATCAAAAAATATCTTCTGTCAATAATTATAACCGGGTTCTTGCTATGTAATTATAGAAATGAAAACAAACATACTTGATTATCCGGGATAACATTCATTAAGTGAGATTTTTTTAATCTCGATTTTCAAAAGAAGATAATGTAATGTATTTTAGATAGATCAATTTAAAAATTTTACTTATATACTGGTTTTCCCTGCTAGAGTTATGATATATGAGGGTATATTCCTACCGGTTTTTATGAGATACATGTTGGTTTTATGCGCGTATCATAAAATATTGAATAATGGCTAAAGGGCTGTTATGTGGAGATTTATGTTCATGTAGTTCTAATAAGGCATTTTTTTGCTGAATAAGAAAATATATCCCGTTAAAGCGGTTCTGTAAGCCGGGTTCTGTTTGTTAAATACAAGGTGACCATCCATCTGGATCATTTATTGCTAAATGATTCTTGCAGCCTACCCGATAGTCTGACGGCCCTAGCCGAACCGTTACAGTTTATCCGCACGAACCGGATTTTCCTGTATTCTATCCTATTTGGCCTTGCTCCACGCAGAGATTGCCGCGTTTCACCCTTTCCGTAAAACGGAAAGACTCGTCTCTGTGGCTCTTATCCTCGCCTCACGGCGGACGGGAGTTACCCGCTGCGCTGCTATATGGAGCCCGGACTTTCCTCCGGATAACATGTGTTATCCGGCGATCACCCGAACCGCTTTAACGGGACAGTTAATATATTACTAAATAAGTGTGTTAATATCAAGGGCCCTATTGACTAACTTGTCGGCATGCTTGTTTTTCTCCCGGGGGATCTCTTTGAAATCGGAATTATTGAACGCAGCCAGGATATTCATGGCGATAGAGTGGAATTTCTTTATATTTTTATCTTTTACTTTGTATTTACCTGTGAGTTGTCTTATTACCAATTGACTATCCGAGTAAAATATAACTTCCTGGGCTCCAAGTTTAGCCGCCTCCTGTGCCCCGAATATCAGGGCTATATATTCGGCGGCATTGTTTGTCGCCTCACCGATATATTCTGATATTTCAGAAATTATCTTATTATTTTTATCGTAAATAACAACACCAATAGCCGCCGGTCCAGGATTGTTCCTCGATCCTCCATCGGTGTAAATATGTAATTTTGGGGTATTATTCATCAGTATAAAGTATACGTGAACAGTTTTCACACTGTATTATCTCTTTCTGTATCTTTATTTGATTGATCACCTGGGGGGGGAGCTGCATGTTGCAGCCGCCGCAGGAATCGTCTGTAAGTTTTGCCACGGCTGTTCTGCCTCGATGTTCCAGTATCTTTTTGTATTTCCGCAATAATTCCTGCTGCACATCGTTTTGCGCAAGATCTCTTTTGGTTTTAAGTTCTGATACTTTCGCCTTAAGATCTTTTTCTTCCTGGTGTATTTGAGCTTTTTGCTTTTCCAGCTCTAGTTTTTCGTTATCAAAGAATTTCTTTTCTTCTTGAATATTATTTTGAGCTGATTCAATATTATCAAAAAGAGTTATCAGTTCTTCTTCTATCAACGATTTATCCGCTTTTATACAATCTATCTCTTGTTGAAGCGCTTTAT
>CAYMTI010000062.1:0-6860 GCA_964393315.1 uncultured Planctomycetia bacterium | reverse complement strand
GCACCGCCAGAGCCCGTGGCGAAAGCCATTTAACGCATTCCGACAGAAACTCTTTTTTTGTAATACTTATTTCTCCTTCTCCCAGATACGGAAGAGAAGCAATAAGATAATAATATTTACCCGTCATTTTCTTTCGCCCCTATGGAAAGCATATCTGTTATCTTCTGATTAAGATAAGCTTTCATCGCCTCAGCTATTGCTTCATCCGTAAAATCGTAATAACTGGTCTCCCCCTTTTCCCCGATAAGAAAACCTTTTTCTATGTTAGGAGAGGATTTCAAGGTCACTCCTTTTTTCATCTCCTGTTTTAGTGCCTCGAACAAAGTGGCATCAAGTTCTTTTTTCTCTTCTTCACTTAAAAGGACTTCTATCTGATCGGACCTGCCGATTCTGTCGAAATTTTCGGCAAGTTTGATGATCATTTTTTCCAGCACATCTTTCTTCAAGGCTGCTGACACTTCTTTCTTTACAACCTTATCGAACAGGGAAATTATATTTTGCCTCAGCCCCAGCAAAACGTCCCTGGAGGCCTGTCTTACGGCTTCTTCAGCGTTATTTTTAAGTTTTTCGGCTTCTTCTCCGGCGTTATTTAAGATGTTTTCTTTCTGCTTTTTCGCGGAAGTTATTATTTCCTCCGCTTCCTTTTTCGCTTTCTCAATTATCTGATCGGACTGTTTTTGCCCTTCGTCAACGCCTTCCTGCTTTATTTTTGTTATTATGCTGTTCAGGTCCATTTCCATTGTTCCCCTCCATATTCTTTATATCCCTCTGGTCATCAAACTTATAAATAGTTCTCGTTAAAAAGTTCTAAGCTCTTTGGTCTTCCATGGAACTATATACCTCTTTAAATTTTTGATATTCTCTTTCTTGTCGTGCTTCCTGCATAGAACGAAAAGGGCGTTATACATTTACGTCTACGCTTATGCTCTACGGCTTCTTGATCCACGGAAAAACCCCATAAATTAAATTGTTTCTCAAATCAAAATAGCCGGGAACAGAAAACGTATCTGCGGTCATCCGATGTTATTAATTATTAAAATGATATAGTTATCTCCCGGAAAGCTTTTTATAACACGTCCGCTAAAAACTGTCAATGTTTTCCGCGGGACATACTCCCTATTATACGGGATCACGTGAAGCCACCGCCTTTCGAGAAATGATATGCCGTATTTCTCTGTGTAGCCGTAGAGAAACTAAGTGCATGCAGCGGTTATCCTGTTTGCATTTTATCCTTATTAGACTCTTAATTTTTCCGGGATCCGGGTTTTACGAACGGCAGTCCTTCCTGGCAAAGAGGACATTCTTCTTCGGTAAATGTCGGAACTTCGAGTTTTAACAGGCTTTCCTGCTTTATCGTCCCGAAATCTACCAAACAAGTACTTCTATCTACCAGACAGGCTATTCCCACAGGCACTATGCCGTCTCCTCCGAGAAGGGACAGTACTTCTTTTTCTGTCCTCCCTGTTGTCAATACATCTTCGGCTATTAAAACTCTGTTATTCGGCGAAATGGTAAACCCTCTTCTCAAAACCATTTTTCCTGAATCATCCCGTTCAGTGAAAATAGCCCTGGCATTAAGAGCCCTGGCCAGTTCATACGCAAGAACTACCCCGCCCATAGCGGGCCCGATGATCAAATCCGGTTCATTCCCTTTAAATTTCTCAGCCAACGCCCCGCACAGCCTTCCCGCTATCCTGGGATCCTGCAGTACAAGGGCGCATTGCAAATACGCCCCGGAATGCAGCCCGCTTGAGAGTTTAAAATGTCCCTGCCTGTACGCGTCGCATTTCTGGAAGATATCTATTATTTCCATTTCCTGCATTTTGCCTCCTATTCACAGAAGTTATCAGATAAATTTCTTTTCATAAAATATCATAGAAAAAACATAGAGTGCTTTTGTCCGAAAGATCCGGTGCCGTTTTTCTCTTTCTACTTTTATCGTTAAAATACCGCTATTTCGAGCTTATTTCTTCTATTATCTTCCTGGCGGCGGCGCGGGGATCCTCTGCCTGTATCACAGGTCTTCCTACGACTAAATAATCAGCTCCGGCTTCGATCGCGGCACAGGGGGTCAGAACTCTTTTTTGATCACCCCTGGCCGCCCATTCCGGCCGTACACCCGGAGTTACAATAAGAAACTCCTCTCCTATAGTGTCTTTTATTTTTCTTGCTTCCCTCGCTGACGCCACAACCCCGTTCATCCCGGCTTCCCGGGCCATCCTCGCGAATTCCAGAACTTTTTCTTCCGGATATCCTTTCATCCCTATTTCCTCAAGGTCTTTCTGTGCCATGCTCGTAAGGACCGTTACTCCCAGAAGAACCGGTCTTTTCTCCGTTGGCACTCCGCTGACCGCTTCCACCGCGGCCTTAAGCATAACCGACCCGCCCGCGCAATGAAAGTTCATCATGAAAACATTTTTATCGCATGCCGCTTTAGCAGCGTTACTCACCGTATTCGGTATATCGTGGAATTTAAGATCAAGAAATATTTTTTTTCCTTTTTTATTGAGAAGATCAAGTATCCTCTGCCCGAAAGAGGTAAACGGCGCTATCCCGACCTTGAAAACATCTATGTCCCGGTCCAGAAGTTCCACTATCCCTTCCGCCTTTTCGAAGCTGTCTACATCAAGAGCGATTATTAATTTTTCCTTAGGTTCCACTTTTCAGCCTTTTTAATATTCCCGGACATTTTGTGTTCCGGGAAAAGATCTGTTTTTTTGATTAGTCTTTGATCTTTCAAACTTTTAACCGCCCGATAAGTTCTTCGGCGGTGTTAAGATCATTATTATCCAGGAAAAGATCGAATTCATCAAGTATTCTTTTCGCGGCGTCCGGGCTGGCCAGGCTAGCTGTCCCTATCTCGACACAAGCCGCTCCCGCCAGCATGAATTCGGCGACATCCTTCCCGGACATTATCCCGCCTATGCCGATCACGGGACAGGAAACTTTGTTAAAAACATCCCATACCGCTTTAAGCGCCATCGGTTTTATGGCCGGGCCGCTCAATCCACCTGTAACATTCCCAAGTAACGGCCTGCGCGTTACCGGATCGATCGCCAGGCCCATATAGGTATTCACTAAGGATACAGCGTCCGCGCCTCCCGATTCGGCCGCAGAAGCGATTTCCGTAATATCGGTCACGTTCGGTGTAAGCTTGGCTATTAATGGTCTTTCCGTATTTTTTTTAACCGTTCTTATTATTTTTTCCGTAGCTCCCGGGTCCTGGCTGATCAAGCCGCGTCCGGGGACGCCGTGAGAAACGTTGGGACAGGACAGATTAAGTTCGATCGCCGCCGGGAAATCCTCTGAAACTATTTTCCCTACGCAGGAACTTATCTCTTCCCCGTTCTCACCCGCTACGCTGACTATTACTTTTGTCCCTATATTTTTCAGCGCCGGGGCCGTTTCCCTTTTGAAATATTCAGCTCCTTTGTTCTCCAGGCCTATGGAATTCAAAAGCCCCGCTGCTGTTTCAACCACACGCGGAGGAGCATTTCCCGTCCGGGGCTCCAGGGTAACAGTTTTGGTAACTATAGCGCCTATTTCCCCGAGAGAAAAAAAACTCCTGAATTCAACCCCCGAACCGAATGTCCCGGAAGCTGTCCATATGGGGTTCTTGAATTCTATACCGGCTATTTTTATTTTTTTTTCGGCCATTTCGACTGACTTCCCTTTTTCTACCCCACTTCTTCCCAGATTATATCCCGGGCGGCAAAGACAGGGCCGTCTTTACATACCATCTTATATCCCGAAAGCGTACGTATCGCGCATCCGAGGCAAACACCTATCCCGCAGGCCATATAAGCGTCCATAGAAACCTGTGCAGCTACATCATTTTCTTCCGCTATTCTCGCGGTCTCTTTAAGCATAGGTCGGGGCCCGCAGGCGTAAATTATACCTTCCGCAGGCGATCTTTCTTTTATGTTCAGCTCCAAAAGCTCCGTTATATTACCTTGAAACCCGACACTCCCGTCAACGGAAGCGACCAGAGGTTCAATACTTATACTTTCCAGTTCCTTTTTACAGGTAAGATGGGCTTTAGTGTTTATCCCTGTAAAAAAAATTATTTTTACTCCTTTGCCCCGAAGTTCCCTGCTCAGCGAATATAAAGGCGCTATCCCGTGACCGCCCGCGACAACGAACACCTCGGCACCTGTCGCGAGCGCCGGCGCGAGGTCGAATCCGTTCCCCAGCGGGCCGAGTATGTTTATCTGTTCTCCAGTACTTTTCCGGCTTAACAGCTCAGTGCCTTCTCCCACGACCTTATAAAGAAGCTTTATCCCTTCCGGGCTGATATCATGGATCCCAAGCGGAATACGCAAAAGCGGATCAAAGGCCCTTTCGGAGATCTTCACATTAACGAACTGCCCGGGCAAAGAAACACGGCCCAGGTAAGACGATCCCGCCTCGAGTACAAAGTACCCCGGGCAGACTTCTTTATTTGATAATATTTCAGCTTTTACTATTTTTTTGTCACTTTTCTCACACATTGTACTTTTCCCGTTCTATCGTTATAATAACTCGGAATTTCTTTTCAGTATCCGCCCTCCTATAATGACATCCGTTACTTCCGCCGTCATTTTTTCTCCTATGAACGGAGAATTTGAAGCTTTGGACCTGATCTTTTCTTTTTCATACACCCATTCTTTTTCCGGATCTATCAATATGACATCCGCCGGGGCGCCTTCCTTCAAGGTTCCCTTCCCTATTCCCAGGATTGCCGCCGGCACGGCAGACATTTTTTCTATCAGCCCCGGCCAATCCAGAAATCCTCCGTCTATTAGTATTTTTTTTGCTACCGGTAACGCTGTCTCCAACCCTATCATTCCGAATGGCGCGTAATCAAATTCCATTTCTTTTTCGTTTTCGAGGTGAGGAGCGTGATCGGTGGCGATAACATCTATAACTCCCTCTTTTACAGCTTTCCTCAATTCTCTGACGTCCTCTTTTGAACTTAACGGCGGATTAACTTTGAAACTTGTGTTAAAGCTGCGCAGATCTTCGTCGGTCAGCGCCAGGTGATGAGGAGTTACTTCCGCGGTTACTTTTACTCCTCTTTTTTTAGCTCTTCGTATGATGTCCACGCTTTCTTTTGTAGATACATGCGCGATATGTATACGCGCACCGCTTATCTCGGCCAGTAAGATATCTCTGCCGACTATCAGGCTTTCGCTCGCTGCGGGAATGGGTGCCAGACCCAACACGGAAGACCAGTACCCTTCGAACATAACCCCTCCACCGGAAAGTTCTTTATCCTCGCAATGAGAAATAACCAGCATATCCAGCATAGAAGCGTATTCAAGAGCTTTGCGCATCAAGTAAGCGTCGCTTACGCTGCTTCCGTCATCGCTGACCGCGGGACAACCAGCGGAACGCAATTCTCCCATTTCGGTCAGTTCTTTCCCTTCTCTGCCCCGGGTAATGGTTCCTATTGGAACTACCCCGGCGCTTTTAACCCGTTCCGCCCTCTCGATAATAAACCTCGCCTGGGCCTGCGTATCGCATGCCGGAGCTGTGTTAGGCATAGCGCACACCATAGTAAATCCACCGTTTACCGCGGCAAGCAGCCCCGTATATATCGTTTCCTTATCTTCCCTTCCGGGTTCTCTCAAATGAGTATGCATATCAACCAGCCCCGGGGAAAGTATCTTTCCCCGGGCATCTATAATGTTCCGTGCTTTTTTTCGGACATTTTCCCCGATTGTACCTATTTTCCCCTTTTCTATGAAAAGATCACCATCTCTGTCAATCCCGCTGGAAGGATCGATGATCCTGGCGTTTTTGATCAATATGCTCATACTTTATTACTCCTTTTCCTGCCGTGTTTTCACCTGGCTGAGCAGGAACAGCACAGCCATTCTTACCGCTACCCCGTTGGTTACCTGGTCCAGAATAACCGAATGTCCGGAATCCGCAACATCATTGCTCAACTCTACCCCCCTGTTCACCGGACCGGGATGCATTATTATCAGTTTTTTCCGGGCATATTTAGTAAGAACTTCTTTGGTTATTCCATATAAGTTCACATATTCTCGGATGCTGGGAAAAAGATTTTTTCCCTGTCTTTCTTTTTGTATCCTGAGAACGTTTATAACATCCGCTTTCTCCACCGCTTCACCAAGTTCATAAGTAACTTTCACTCCCATATTCTCCATTTGTACCGGTATAAGTGTTTTAGGCCCGCATACGGTGACTTCCGCTCCCAGTTTATTTAACGCGAAGATATTGCTCCTGGCGACCCTTGAATGCGCGATATCGCCGATTATGGAAATTTTAACCCCGTTCAGATCTCCCAGTTTTTCCCTCATGGTAAAAATATCCAAAAGAGCCTGTGTAGGGTGTTCATGCGCGCCGTCCCCGGCATTGATCACCGATGATCTTACGCATCCGGATAAAAAATGAGGAGCCCCGGGACAAGAATGTCTCATCACTATCATATCGATGTTCATAGCTTCTATGTTCCTGGCCGTATCCTTGAGCGTTTCCCCTTTCAAGAAACTTGACGATGCCGCCGCTATGTTCAAAGTGTCGGCGCTTAATCTTTTTTCAGCAAGCTCAAAGCTGGCCCTGGTACGGGTAGACGGCTCACAGAAAAGGTTAACGATGGTCTTGCCTCTAAGTGTGGGGACTTTTGGTATCGCTCGGGAAAGAACTTCTTTAAACTTTTCAGCCTGGTCAAGGATCTTGATTATCTCCCAGACAGATAGTTCCTGTATCCCCAGAAGGTCTTTTTTTATCCATTTGTCTGAATTGTTTTTATTCATCTCTTATCCCCGTTTTCCCTTTAGTATTATCACTTCTTCCCTGCCGACTGTTTCGTTAAGCACTACCTCAACGCTTTACTCTTTTGTTGTGGGTAC
>CAYMTI010000061.1:0-6881 GCA_964393315.1 uncultured Planctomycetia bacterium | reverse complement strand
GAGGCTCTTTAACGAAATAAGCGGAGGGCAGCAGCAGCAGGTACTTATTGCCAGGGCTATTGTACAGGAAGCAAAAGTTTTTCTCCTGGATGAACCGACCAATGACCTGGATATTAAACATCAGCTGGAAGTAATGGGAACGGTCAGAAAGATAGTTCGTGAGAGGAATATATCAGCCGTTATAACTATTCATGATCTTAATCTGGCCTCAAGATACGCTGACCGGGTGATCATGCTTAAAGATGGTAAGATCTTCGCTTCCGGAAGGCCCGGTGAAGTTTTTACAGAAAATAACATCGCGGAAGTATACGGAGTGAAGGCCATAGTGGATCACTTTGCGGGCACGCCGCTTATTCTTCCCGTAGCGCCTGTTTGTGAGGATGATACGGATTTGTCCCGCAAAAAGTACGCTACATGTGTTTTAAATTGATACTAATAGCGAGACTCCAAAGCTCTCCTGTTTTAACTGCGGACCTAAGTTGTCTAATAAAAACTTGAATATCAAACCACATGACTTTATAATTAGTTATGACAATTCTGTGTTTGTTTGAACGGGGAAAATACAGTTTTAACTGATTTTAAATGTGGTTTTTGTGTATATGTTGTAATATGAAAAGAAGGGGGAAGTATGACAATGCAAAAAGCTTTAAAACGTCCTGAAGTTGACGGGTTTTCGTGGGGCAAGATCAAAACTGATAATAAGGGTTTTATTAGCGTTGATGGTTCAACTGCCGTTATTGCAGGAAAACCCCTTGACTGGTGGATAGATAAATATGATCTGCCGCTTCATATAATGTATTCTCCATTTTTAGTAGAGAATATTGAAGAATATAAGAATGTTTTCAGCCAGTATTACCCGCAGGGAGAGGTGCGTTTAGCGGGGAAAGTAAATACGCATCCTTCGGTTTTCAAGATAATGGCCAGAGAAAAAGTGGGGATTGACGTAGCTTCTTTATTCGAAATGGAGTGCGCGCTTTCTTCGGGAGTGGATCCTTTTGACCTGGATGTTAACGGTAACTGCAAATGTGATGAACTGATAAAGACAGCCATAGAGAAAAATATGCTGCTTGTGTCAGATAATATTGATGAGTTTAAACATATAGCCGGCATGGCAAAATCTATGGCTAAGAAGGCTCGAACAGTACTTCGTGTAACGGGTTTTAATCTAGGAAGTGTTACGGATCCTGATCTTTATACATCGGGAGTATGGTCTAAATTCGGAGAAGATCTTCGCAATATCCCGGATTTCATTAAAACTTTGGAGCATTACCCGGAGATCGATTTCTGGGGTTTTCATACTCATATTGGTTCACAAATAACCGACATAGGTCCTTTCCGGGACATACTCGCAACGTTGATCGAGCTAGGGAGCATGCTTAAGGAATCGGGCGGGGATTGCCGTATGTTAAATATCGGCGGCGGGATGCCCGCGGCGTATGTTGAAAATAAAGAAGTCTGGGATTATGTGCTTGGCCGGATCAAGCAGGGATATTTGGCTGCCCAGAATGGTGATACCTCTAAGATTTTCGTATGGAATAACGGAGTTGGACAGTTTGTTACTAAACCTGATGGCAGCATTGACTGGAATAATTGGTCGGGGGATAAGTTTTACACTGATTACCCGAGAGCGGAAATGCTTAAAACGCTTTTAACCAGCGATATAACCATTAACGGCAAGCAAGTTAAGGCCGTTGAAGCATTGGCAAAGATAGGTAATCCTGCTTTAGCTATTGAGCCTGGACGCAGCGTTGCGGAGAAAAGCGGTATTACTCTCGCGAAAGTTGGATATACAAGACAGATCGCGGATGGTCATAATTTGGTAACTTTGGAGGCTTCTGTTACAAGCTATGCTACCGCTATGTTATTTCCCCCGGTGAACTGGTGGACGGTAATGAATGATCCTTTGCGGAAAGATGAAGAGCCCTTTGAGGCTTTTGTCGCGGGTCATCTTTGTTATTCAGGTGATATCATTTCAAAATACAAAGTATTTTTGCAAAGAAAACCCCGGAGGGGAGATGTGTTAGCGAAATACCATACAGGTGCATATGACCCGAATTTTTTCGCGGCAAACACAAATTCCTTTCCCCGGCCCGCTAGGGTATTAGCGCACGGAGATGGCAGGGTTGATGTTATAAAAAGCAAAGATACATACAACGAGGTTTTCTCGTTGTAGTTAAGCCCTTATAATTGAAGGTAGTTATAGCAAAGCTAAAGAAACAGGGAGGAGTTTATGGCTCAAGAGAAGACCGGTGGTACTAAAAAAGTACTGGGAATGATGTCACTTACATTTATGAGTGTCGCAGCTGTTATGTCTTTGAAAAATGTCCCGGTTATGTCGGAATACGGGTTTACGCTCGTTTTTTATCTGCTGTTCGGGACTATCTTTTTCTTTCTTCCTTTATCGCTAATATCCGCGGAGCTTGCTACAGGATGGCCTAAGAAAGGCGGTATTTATGTGTGGGTCAAAGAAGGGTTAGGCCCCAAGTGGGGAGTCGCGGCCGCATGGTTTCATTGGGTAGAGTCTTTTTTCTGGTATCCGACGGCATTCGCGTTTGTCGCCGCTACTATTTCATACATCTTTAACCCCGAGCTGGCGACTAATAAGCTTTACAACGTAACTTTGATAATTGGATGTATGTGGCTGTTTACAATAATTAACTTCGCAGGAATGAAACTTTCAAGTATGATCTCCACAATAGGTGTTATTCTGGGAACGATAATTCCCGGAGTCTTAATAATTGTGCTCGGAGTTATATGGGTGCTGAAGGGTAATCCATTTGCTATAACTATGAGTCTAAAGACTTTTCTGCCTGAAATCAACAATATGTCCCAGGTAACTCTGCTTGCGGGAATGGGTTTGGTGTTTGTTGGGATCGAGCTGATAGGTTATCATGCTAACGAAGTTAAAGACCCGCAGCGTAATTTCCCAAAAGCCATTATGTTCGCCGGAATAGTAATATTTCTTTTGAACATTATCGGGGCACTTTCGATCGCAATCGTTGTTCCAAAAGATAACCTGAGCCTAACAGCAGGTATTATGGAGGCAATAGAGGCTTTCTTGAGAGCATATAATTTACATCATTTTACTCCATGGATCGCCGCATTAACCGCTCTTGGAACTTGCGCTATGGCCAGCACATGGATACCGGCTCCGGCCAAGGGTGTTGAGGTGCCGGCCAGGGAAGGGTATCTGCCTCCTTTTTTCGCGAAGGACAATCGTAATAATATGCCTGTAGGAGCTCTTATAATCCAGGCGCTTGCGGTTACTATTGTAGCGCTTGCTTTTCTTTTTATGCCGTCAATTAACAGCGCTATGTGGTTGTTGATCGCGCTGGTCGTTCAGATATATATTCTGATGTATTTTTTGATGTTTATAGCGGCGGTTCGTTTGAGATATACCCAGCCGGATGTTAAGAGGTCGTACAGGATCCCCGGAGGTAACGCCGGTATGTGGATCGTAGCGGGTATAGGTTTCCTGACAAGTTTGTTTACTTTTCTTACCGGATTTTGGCCGAAGCAGGGCATTAACACAGTAGGAAAAATTATCATGTATGAAGCGTTCCTGATCGGCGGCATGATTATTGTTTGCGCTCCGGCATTTATTTTTTATGCTTTACGGAAACCCAGCTGGAAAAAAGAAGCTGATTCTGGAGGAGCGAATGCTCAAGAAGCAAGAAGCTGAAAACCGGCATGTACTTGGTTTTTTTGCTCTGACTTCAATGTCTGTGGCGGCAGTGATGTCATTAAAAAATATCCCTGTCATGGCAGAATACGGGTTTACTCTCGTATTCTATGTTTTATTCGCTACAGTTTGTTTCTTTATACCGTTATCTTTAGTTGTAGCGGAGCTAGCTTCATCGTGGCCGCGTAAAGGCGGTATTTATGCCTGGATCAAAATTGCCCTTGGACCGCGATGGGCAGTAGCGGCTGTGTGGTTCCATTGGGTGGAATCTTTTTTCTGGTATCCCATAGCTTTTGCTTTTGTAGCGGGGACCGCGTCCTATATATTCAATCCGGCGCTTGCTTCAAATAAGTTATATTATGTGGTTATGATCATAATCTTCATGTGGTTATTTACCCTGATCAATTTCGCTAGTATCAAACTTTCAAGTATTATCTCTACTGTCGGTGTATTTTTAGGAACGATCATTCCCGGAGTGCTGATCATCGTGCTTGGAGTTATCTGGGTGTTGAAAGGGAATCCATCCGCCATAACCATTAGCTTGGAGACTTTTTTGCCCGAGATTAAAAATATGTCTCAGTTGACTTTGCTTGCGGGCATGGGGTTGGTGTTCGTCGGGATCGAGCTAATAGGGTATCATGCCAACGAAGTTAAGGATCCGCAGCGCAATTTTCCAAGGGCGGTGATAACAGCCGCTGCGATTATCGTGTTGATTTATGTGGCCGCGTCATTATCCATTGCGGTAGTTGTCCCAAAAAGCAGTCTTAGCCTTACAGCTGGTGTTATGGAAGCCATAGAGCTTTTTATGCGTTCTTATGATCTCGATCCTCTGACACCTTGGTTTGCTTTCCTGATAATGACCGGTGTCTGTGCACAGGCCAGCACATGGATAATCGGCCCTCCAAAAGGCATAAAAGTTCCCGCGGAGGATGGATATATCCCTCCTTTCCTGGCTAAAACTAACAGTAATGACGCGCCGTGCGGAGCATTGATAGTACAGGCGATAGCGGTTAGTATTGTTTCGCTGACTTTTCTTTTTATGCCTTCGATCAACAGCGCGATCTGGCTGCTTATCGCGCTGTTGGTACAGATCTACATAATGATGTATCTGATGCTTTTTATCTCAGCGGTGCGTCTTCGTTACAGTCAGCCTGATGTAATACGTCCTTACAAGATACCGGGTGGTAAACCAGGAATGTGGATCATTGCGGGGATTGGGTTCGCGACATGTTTTTTTATGTTCCTTACCGGTTTTTGGCCTAAGGTCGCTACAAAGACATCAGGTCAAGTTGTTCTATATGAAGTGTTTTTGATAGCGGGGATAGCAGTAGTTTGTTCCCCGGCGTTTATCTTTTACAAGTTGCGCAAACCCGGGTGGAAAAAAGCGGCAATGGACAATGACCGCTGTTCATAAAAAGGGGTCAGACCTCGCCAGAGCACTAAATATATTTACTCTGGCGAGGTGTTACTATGGAGTTATTATTATCGGAGCTTGTACGTCGATTCAAAGCAATGGAGAAAAAACAATATTTTGATGACATAAAATACGAAAATAGGCGACATTTAAGATCTGTCTCTGGGAGCGTGATTTTTATGAACACGTCATAGTGATGGATCCGTTCTTAAGCGTATCCGTGATTATATCACAAATGATCCTTCGAATTCGGGACCATATTACCAGTGAAGATTACGGATGTTATTATATTAGTTGCTTTCTTTTAATTGCCGTTGCTTCTTTCACTAAGGATATCAATAAGGCTCTTTTGCAAGGTATGACGCGGCACTGGTTATCTATAACCGGGAATCGGGTGAGGTTATTAAAAACGTGAGAAGCGGATGACGGAAAGGTATTCAAGCCTGGGGAGAAGACCAAAAGCAACGAAATTAAATTTAAAAAGAAGGAGGTTGTTATGCCTGACTTTGGAAACCCGTTTTCTGGTCTGAAAAAAGACCGAAAAGTAACAGATGAAGAGTTGATCCGTGCCATAAGGTTCATGATAGCGGCTGAATATGAAGCGATCCAGCTTTATATGCAGCTTGCTGAATCTACCGATAATAAACTGGCGCAGGAAGTCCTAAAGGATATAGCTGATGAAGAAAAAGTGCACGCCGGGGAGTTCTTGAGACTATTGAAACAGTTGGCGCCTGATGAACAAAAGTTCTATGATGAAGGCGCGGAAGAGGTGGAAGAAGAAATAGCAAAGAATGATGAGGTGCAATAACGTAGGGGATTCTCTGGATAGAAAGCATATGACGCTTATCGGATAAACAGCTCCGTCATTTGAGGCGGATACTACTCAGGTACATATTAAATTCCCGGAAGATTACAAGGGCAAAAGGGCAATTCTGTTCTGCTATCCGTCAAAAGAAATAAGCTGCAGAAGAAAGTATATATCAGCACTTTTGGGTAACTTTTGAATACACGTGTTTAAGAGGTTGTATGAAGATAAATAGAACCGCTATAGTGATTACATGCCTAATGGTAGGTTTCGGAGCCGGTGCGGCGATACCTTGGGACGTACTTTGGCAAAAACCGGTTTATCTCATAGCAGAGATCAAGATCGAAGATCAGGTTACATATGCTGAGTATGCGGATAAAGTCCCTGCTATCGTAAAAAAATACGGTGGCGAGTACCTGGTCCGGGGAGGTAAGGTATCCTCAATGGCGGGAGGTTGGGATCCGCAGAGGATCATTGTAATAAAATTTGCATCGAAAGAACATCTTAAAAAATGTTTTAGTTCCAAAGAATATCTCGCTATAATGCCTTTGCGTGAAAGTTCCACGATGAGCAGGGCGGCTATCGCGGAGGGGTATCATGAAGGAAGAAATTAAATTATTTTACGATCTAACGGCAGAGAAAACCGCGTCAGAATGGTATGAGAATGATATCTTAATGCCGACAATAAAAGAATTTGTCTCATTGCTCCCGAAAAATCCAAAGGTATTGGATTTAGGATGCGGCCCCGGACATGAAACTAAACGGCTGGCAACAATAGGCGCCGATGTAATAGGAATAGATTATAGTAGTGAATGCATTCGAATCGCTAAAGAATGTTGCCCGGAATGTAAATTTGAGGTTATGGATTTTCGCAATCTCGATGATAGCCTGGGTCATTTCGATGGGGTTTTTGCCAGCGGCTCATTAATCCATCTTAATTCAGATGAATTACCGGATGCAATAAATAGAATAGAGGGTAT
>CAYMTI010000060.1:0-6897 GCA_964393315.1 uncultured Planctomycetia bacterium | reverse complement strand
ATGATGAAAGAAAAATTAAATCTATTTAATTTCGGAGATATATAATGATATCTTTTAATGATTTCAAGAAACTTGATCTCAGAGTGGCTAAAGTCCTGGAAGTCAAAGAGCATCCTGACGCTGACAGGCTTTATGTGCTAAAAATACAGGTTGGTGAAACAGAAAAACAGATAGTGGCGGGTATAAGACAATTCTATTCTCCGGAGGATCTTTTGGAAAAGAACATAGTCATTGTTAATAATCTCGAACCGGTCACTATCAGGGGGCAGGAGTCTAACGGAATGCTTCTGGCGGCAAAAAGAGATGATGGAATGCCGGTGATCATCGTGCCGGGAAAAGACGTGGGATCAGGAAGTATGATCGGATAAATTTTGCGGGGCGACCAATAGGGGAAATCTACATTAAAAGGGTTTTATCCATTGGGCGCCCCGTTTTATCAGGAGGCGTAATGCGTGCGGTAACATCCGAGATCATGGCGGAAATAGACAAGCGGGCACAGGAAGAATACGGTATTCCCGCAGATCTTTTGATGGAGAATGCCGGCAAAAAGGTAGTAGAAACGGTTGTTTCAGATATTCCCTGCGGAGATATCCGTCCGGTAATTATTTTTTGCGGCAAAGGAAATAACGGGGGAGATGGTTTTGTCGCGGCTCGTTTATTTAAGAAAAAAGGCTTTGGGGTACATATATTCTGCCCTTTACCCTCGCAAATAAAGTCAGGTGCGGCAGAAAAGAATTTTAACGAAATTAAAAATGACCCGGATATTTGTATGGAACAGTTAAAAGATTTCACTCGGTCCGTAAATTTTCCGGAAGATTCCGTTGTCATCGATGCTGTCTTCGGTACGGGGTTTAAAGGGGATCTTCCCGATGATATAAGGATGATAGGTGAGAAAGTGAACGGTTCCGGTATGAAAGTATATGCTGTTGATATCCCTTCGGGGCTGAATGCCAGTAACGGACAAGTTTCAGAAGGATGTATAAGGGCGGATAAGACAGTAACTTTCGGTTTACCCAAAAAAGGTTTTTATGAAGATGAAGGGCCTGTGGTCTGCGGAGAAATAGTCATAGCTGATATCGGCTTTCCTGTAGAACTGATAAGGGAATATCTTTCTTGAAAGAGAAAAGCGTAAATATAAATACCATCCTCGCGGGTCTTTTAACATATAAGCCCGGTTTTTAACTTTTAAGTTTTCATTTGATATGTTATCATTGTAGACATTATGAAGAAGATCAAAGTAGACCTGGGGAAAAGAAGTTATTCGATCCATGTGGGAAAAGGGGTGATAAAAACATTGCCCGATGTTATCCTTAAGACGGGTTTCGAAGGGCCGGTAGTTATTGTTACTGATAAAATAGTGAAAAATAAGACAAATAAAACAGTTTCGAAGATAATAAAGAACATACCAAATGATACTTCAGAGATAGTCGTTCCCGCCAGTGAAAGATCTAAATGTATTGATGTTTATCAGAAAGTCATGTCCCGGATAAGTTCCAGAACAAAAAAACATAAACCTTTGATCATAGCTCTGGGAGGTGGTGTGGTCGGGGATCTTGCTGGTTTCGTAGCGGCTTCTTTTAGAAGAGGAGTTCCCTTTATACAGGTACCTACCACATTGTTGTCACAGGTAGATTCTTCAGTCGGAGGTAAGGTCGGGATAGATCTTCCTGAAGCAAAAAATCTTGTAGGGGCGTTCTATCAGCCCCGGCATGTACTGGTAGATACGGATTTTTTGAAAACACTTCCGTTAAAGCAGATCCGTAATGGACTTTCTGAAGTTATAAAATACGCTATTATAAAGGATAAAAAACTATTTGATATGATCGAGACCGGGATGGAATCTGTTTTTTTACTCGATCCATCTCTCCTTGAGAAGATCATTGCCAGATGCATAACGATAAAAGCCCGGGTCATAGAAAAAGATGAATTTGACAATAAGGATATAAGGATAATACTTAATTTCGGACATACTTTGGGGCATGCGATAGAAGCGGCATCTTCTTATTCCAGCGAGTATAATCACGGGGAATCCGTAGCCATAGGAATGCTGATGGCGTGTGAAATAGCGCTTAAACTTGAGATGTTCACTGAAAGATCATTTAACCGGATCAAAGAACTTATATCCGATTCGGGGCTGCCTTTGAAAGCTAAAGATGTTTCTTTGAAAAGAGTGCTGAGAGCCTATGAGTTTGATAAGAAGTTTACCGGGGGATCCAATCGCTTTGTTCTTCCCGTGAGTATAGGGAAAGTTACCGTTGTTAATGATATTCCAGCTTTACTGATCAAAAATATTGTGAGGCGGTATGTCGGATAATAGGTTTGAAGTTATTATCCTGTCCTCTTTTCAAAGAGAACAGATAATAGATATAACAGAAAAAGTCCAGGAAACATTAAGTATCCAGAAAGACATGTCCGGGGTTATTTATGTATTCGTTCCGCATACGACAGCCGGAATAACTATTAATGAAAACGCTGATCCGGATGTCAAAAGGGACATTCTTTTGGGGCTTAAGGATATAGTGAGTGATAAACTGCCTTACAGACATATTGAGGGCAATTCGTCCGCTCATTTAAAAACATTACTTACCGGGAATTCCGTGACAATGCCGGTAGAAAACGGGAAGTTAGGGCTTGGTACATGGCAGGGGATTTATTTTTGTGAATTTGACGGGCCCAGGGAAAGAAAAGTTTTAATAAAACTGATAAAAGAGTAGGCATCTAGTATAGGGTTTTATCGTCCCGTCGTGGAGTTCTTTAGACGGGGGGCCTGATAAGTGCAGGGTTTGATGGTATGAAACAAATAGAACATTCTACGGAGATGAGAGTAAGATATAAGGAAACTGATCAGATGGGGGTAGCGTATTATTCTAATTACCTGGTCTGGTTTGAAGTAGCTCGGACAGAACTTTTCAGGGCACGGGGGTTGGTCTATAAAGACCTGGAAGTCGAAGATAAAATTTTTCTCCCGGTGATTGAATCTTATTGCCGCTATAAAGTCCCCCTTAAATATGATGACGTTTTTGTCGTAAAAACGTTATTCAAAAAAACGGGTCCTTTAAAATTGCGTTTTGATTACAAAATAATGAAGGATGGAAAGACTTTGACCGCTGGTTATACTACACACGTTTTTGTCAATGAATCCGGGGAATTTGTATCTATTCCTGCCAAAGTAGAAAGAATGTTCAAGGAATGATGAGGGAAGTATAAAAGGTTTATTTTTTGTTTACTTTATACGAAAAATTAACATATAGTTTGACTTAAGTTATTTGTGATGATAAAATTCCTTTGATATCATGTTAAAATAAAAACGGGAGGTAACATGAAGAAGACAGTAAAGGTATTTTTTGTTTTTCTTATCGCTTTTGCTATGTTAAGCTCAGCGGCAAGTGTTTTCGCCGAAGAGAATAACGCTTATACCAAAGGTAAGAGAGGGTTATGCAATATTCTGACCGGGTGGATGGAAATTCCGGTGGGCGTTCACGAACAGGCAAAAGAAGATAATTGGCTGGCAGGAGTAAGTTTAGGTCTTTGTAAAGGTACTGTTGCGGGAATAGGCAGAACTCTTTCCGGGGTACTTGAACTCGCGACGTTTCCTTTCCCGACCATTATAGGTAATCCTAAGGATTATGAACCTATAGTCGAGCCTGAATACGTATGGGAAAAATGGGAAGAAGGAAGCACTACATCTTCTTCGTCAACTTCATATTCATCAAACATAAAATAATAAGTTTCCCGAAAAAACGGCCGGTATTTATATGCCGGCCGTTTTTTTTATGCGCAAATAACTTGGTTCCTGTCTTTTTGCCGGATCGAGATACGGGATGGTTGAATAGATAGGGGTGATCCTGTCTATTCATTTGTTAGCCGATGATTTCTTCCTTTACACGCAGGTTATTAGAGTTATAATGTTCTTAATAACCCGGGGAGAAGGACAATGTATAAAGAATTTTATGGGCTCAGGGAAAATCCTTTCAATGTTACCAGTGATCCTGGATTTCTTTATCTTAGCCATACGCATAAGGAAGCTTTGAATCATTTGAAATACGGAATAACGCAAAGAAAAGGTTTTGTAGAGATAACAGGAGAGGTAGGGTCCGGCAAGACGACCTTATGCCGGGCTTTATTGAACCAGTTAGATAGTAAGACAAGAACATCATATATTTTTAATCCGGCTCTTCCCGAAACACAGCTTTTAGAACTTATACTAGATGATTTTGGTATTATTCCAGATAGAAGGAGTAAGGTTGTTTTTATAAAACAGCTGAATTCCTTTCTTTTGCAGCAGCTGGCAAATGATAATAATGTTGTTTTGATAATCGATGAAGCCCAGAACCTTAAATCTTCCACGCTGGAAACTATCAGGATGCTTTCTAATCTTGAAACAGAAAAAGAAAAGTTGCTTCAAATTGTACTGGTGGGGCAGCCTCAGCTTAGAGATACGCTTAATTCGCCCAATATGCTTCAATTAAGACAGCGGATAAGCGTAAGGTTCCATATCCGAGGACTGGATATCATGGAAACTCGAAATTATATTAATCACAGGTTGACCGTTGCCGGGAATAGTGAAGTTTTTTTTACTGATACTGCGATAGAATTATTGTTTCCATATACAAAAGGTATACCCCGGGTGGTTAATATAGTTTGTGATAAAGCCTTGCTGTTGGGGTTTGTTCACGGGAGGCATACGATCGATATAGATATAATGGAACAGAGCATCAGCGAGTTGGAGGGGCAGTTCAGTTTTGCCGAAAAAATATGAGTATTATCACTGAGGCGCTTAGGAAAGCTCAAGACCACAGGAACATTGTAACGGAAAAGAAAGAAAGGAAAGATTCGGCTTTACCGGCTCCGGAGACTAATTATATTCCCCGGGAGAAAATAGGGGATGAAGGAAAAAACTCAAAAAAGGTCAGGCCGGTTTTACTGCTGGGATTTTTGTTTTTCTTAATAGCGGTTTTTTCGTTAGGTATAATCTTTATGTTCTTTAGCAATGATATCCCGGGTCGACTAGATCACACCTCAGAACGCATTTCGGTTCCAGCCAAGGATAATAAGGGGATAGCTGAGGTTTCTACTCCGAAGGAGAAAATGAAAATAGAGTCTTTTCCGGTAGAGAAAGAAGAGGAACAACTAATAAGGGCACTGCCTGTTCTAAGTGGAATAATGTTCTATTCGGAGGATCCTAAAGCGATAATGGATGGAACTATCGTATCAGCGGGCTCAAAAGTGTCGGGATATAACGTAATACAGATATTTTCGGATTCTGTCGAGATTTCAGACGGGAATAAAAAATATTCTATAAAACTCAGATAATCTCTTTTTTTTAACGAAGCAAATCCATATATTGTGCAAAAATATATAGATACCCCCTATATGGTGTGAAAAATCTTGAAAATAACTCAATATTACGGTATAGTATGTAATCATGATGTATTGGGAAGGTATAAATCAGAGGAATTTTCCAAGAGCCAGATATAAGTGCAGTATAAATGTAATGAGTAAGGCTCAGTCTCCGCCTATTGTTACATATACGGAAAACATAGGCGCGGGAGGGGTTTGTCTTATTCTGGAAAAACCTTTTGAATTATTTAAAGATGTTTCTATGGAGATATTTCTTGAAGATATGACTTTGCCATTGAAATGTACAGGTACAGTGGTGTGGGTCGTTAAGAAACATCTCAAAAAAAAGGGGCAGGGTCCGGTATTTGACACAGGTGTGGAGTTCCTGAATATATCACGGGAGGATAAGAAAAGGATAGTAGATCTGGTGGAAAAACTATTGTCCGCTGAAGCTTGACTTTGCAAAAGGCACATGATATACTTCAGATAATTTATTAAATAATAAGAAGAAGGAGGTGAAAAATAATTATGCAGAAAACAATTAAAGTGTTATTCGTATTTTGTGTTGTTGTATCTATGGTAGGTATGGCTACTCAGTGTTATGCTCAGGATCCTCTTAACAAGCTCGGAAGAGGTCTTGCTAATGTCCTGACAGGGTGGGTTGAACTTCCTAAAAACGTATATGACACAAGTGTAGAAGAGAATGTACTTTCTGGTCTCACTATGGGTCTGGCAAAGGGAGTTGGTATGACAATCGTAAGGACAGGTGCTGGTGTGTTTGAAACAGTTACTTTTCCTTTTCCAATTCCTGAAGATTACGAACCGGTGTTAGAACCTGAGTTCGTATTTAGCGAATAATTTGGATCTTTTAAAAGTTCTATCAGGAAGGGAGCGGTCTTTTAGATCGTTCCCTTCTTTTTTTTAAGGGCCAGGATCAATAACCTTTCATTTTTCTTACACTTGGTGTATAATATCTCACATTATTGCTCAAGGAAAATTTTTATTATCAGGAGGAATGATGGGAGAGAAACGTAGATTTATGCGTTTTAACGTGTTTTTGGATGCCCTATGCCGTTGCAGAAAGACCAAAAAGTCTGTTAAAATAAATAATTTCAGTAAAGAAGGGGTTGGATTGTTATCCGAAGAAACATTTGATACCGGAGAAGAGGTAGAAATAGAGATGAAAATTCCCGGTGATAACGTACCTGTTATTATAGAAGGACAGATCGCTTGGGCCAGTAGTTCAAATGAGAGGGCAAGTGAATACAGGGGAGGGTTGAAGTTCAATAAGATCAATGATGAAGATAGAAACCGAATACTTGAGTATATATATCAGAAATGGATATCTCCCGGGGAGGAGAATTAATTTATAACATGGAGGTGTAGTAATTGTGAGTGAAGAAAAAAAAGATGTACAATCGGAAGAGGCAAAATTAGAATCTGCGGGAAAAGTTCAGGAAGATAAAGAAGCTGAGGTAAAAGAGGGCAAACCTGCGGAAGAAGCTCCAAAGGAAGAGAACAAAGGTGCTGCAGGAGAGCCTCAAAGCGCTAAAAAAC
>CAYMTI010000059.1:0-6944 GCA_964393315.1 uncultured Planctomycetia bacterium | reverse complement strand
CGCGATGATCGCGAACATCCTATATATTCTTAAAAGGGATCTCATTGTTCTGTTTTTGGCCGTATATAGTGAAAAAATTTGATGTATTTTTCCGGGACTTTTCTGATGTCAACCAGTATAAAATAATCAATGGTTCCAAACTCTTTATCCAGTGCCGGTTCCCCACAAATATAAGCTCCAAGGCGTAAATATCCCTTAAAAAGAGGAGGAATGTAACTTTCTATCAAGGGGTCGTCAAGTATTTGTTCTTTTTCCTGTTCGGGCGGTTTTGGAAGTTTAAATTCTGGTTTGGGTTCAGCTAATTGTTTCTGCTGCGCCGGATATTGTTCCCTGATATATTCGTATATAGCCCAGCCTACAGCGGGATCTGTTTCTTCCAGGCTTACACATCCTATCATGTACACTAGATTAGTACGCATCATCAATACCGAAATAGCGCTCCACAATAGTGAAACAACACTACCGGTTCGGTATTCGGGAGATACGCATGAACGCCCTAGCTCTATAGACTGGTCTGCCAGTTTATCGAGGTCTTTTATATTATATTCCCGGGAGGAATAAAAACCGTGGCTTTGTTTCGCGATGTATCCCAGATGAGCTCTGTAAGTTCCTATGACCTTTTTTCTTTTCTTATCAAAAACTATCAGATGAAGGCAATAATCATCGAATTCGTCTATGTCGATCTCAAATTTTGAAGAGTTTTTGAGACCTTTCCCCTGCTCCAGGTTAAATACCTTGAACCGGAGTTTTTGAGCGGCTTCTATCTCTTCTGGATTTTCAGCAATTTTAACCAGGAAATTTTTAGATTCTAGTAACAAAGAGGGTTTGATTATGTGTTCAGGTATTTGGTCTAATATCACTTTTCACCGCTTAGTTTAAGAAGTTAAGCTATAAGTTTTATTATAACTACGAGTATAATATGAAAATCATTATAGCAATCAAATAAAAGATATGCAAAAAAAAAGTCTTTTGACCCGAAAAAATTAAAAATTTGACAGGGTTTACCGGATATTTTCTCCGGATAAAAATCTTATCCAATCAAGTTCAGCTAATGCTGATGATCCTGTATACTGGCTGTTAGATGAAACGCTTATATATATTTTATCGGGAACAAAACCCCAGGCTTTTTTAAAATCCTCCGCGCAGTTTCTTTTTTCTGTTATCCATTTATCTCTTTCGGATTGTTTATTTTCAAGTGTTATCCATTTAACCTTAACGGTACCTGCCCCATAGACGCTTTTGCCTTCGGTACCCTTGGGGGTATCCGTATCCCATCTATAAGAGATAACTTTCTTGGAAAGCAAGGATCCTGTGCCTATGTAAATACCCATAGCCTGGTCATCTTTGTTCTTATATCTTCCATCCGCGTCTGCGGGAAGTTCTTGAACTCTCCATTTCCATTCTAGATAAGGTGTTTTTTTTAAGTCAATATCTTTTATCTGTGTGATCAGATTTCCCGTGGAATTATTCGATTTTGCCTGTAAAAAAGTATCCTTACTGTTCTTTTTTACTGTAAATTCTGACATAGGAGTGCCGGGTATTCCTTTAATCACCCATTTTTTATCCAGAGGGTGTGATTTGCTGTATTCTATGAAATTTTCTTTCCATCCTATAGTACCCTCAGTAGTTATGGCTTCTTTATCAATATGTTTTCCGCATCCGGGAGATAAAGCAACTATAAAAACATACAAGATCATTATTATATTGAGTTTTATTTTTTTACGCATAATTAGACTATTGTACGATTTTTTTGAGCCTGGTCAAGTTAATAACAGAAAAACCCTTTTTTTTGAGATCTGGTATACGTTGATTCAATACTTCCAGGGTGTTGTGTTTATAATGCCCTATGCCGATAGCGTATCCCTTTTCGCGGGCGATATCAGCCAGCCGGGATATCTGAATATTTATTTTATCGGGAGATTCGTCATTGTCCAGAAATACATCTCGTTTGAGGATAGGCAACTCCAGTTGTTTGCATATAGATGAAACAACCGAGTCGCCTGTAGTATAGCTGTCCAGGAAAAACATGCCTCTTTGTTTGATCTCGTAAAGTACTATTCGCATCAGACGGATATCGCTTGTTCCCAGAGACCCTTTGTGATTATTAGCGCCGATACAATAAGGAACGGAATTTATGTCTTCATTTAATTGGGCGATTATATCTTTTCTGTTCATTATGGGAGACAATTTACCCGGATCCTTTTCATTACCTTTTTTAGATTCTATTGGCAGATGAAGAAGTATTTCAGCGCCGGTTTCTCTGCTTAGCTGCGCGAAATATTTTGAATGAGGTAAAAGAGGAAGTATCGCGTAGGTGATATTATTACCGAGTGCTATCAATAGATGCTGATCTTTTTTTGTATTACCCAGATCATCAAGTACGAACACACGATAACGTCCTTTTTTTTTGGATAACATGTTGTTTTTCGGTTTATTCGGAATGATCTTAACAGGTGCGGGTGATTTGTTAACAGGTATTATTTTTCTGATTTCCTTTTTATCCGGAGAACTTTTTACGGCCTTTATTTTCGTGGTTGTTAACTTTTTAGGGCTATGATCGGTATTCGGTTTAAAAACAGATGATCTTAAAAAAAATAAAAGGATCAAAAAAGAGAAAAAAAGCAGAAAGATCAGGATTTTTTTATTTGCCCGGTTTTTTTGTTTTGCTCGGGAAGATATTATCCAATCGGGCAATTTATCAGCAAAGAGATTCTCTTCATTCGTCCGGGTAAGCTTTTTGATCTTTCTCTTTTTTACAGTAACATTTTTTTTAGAAGAACTTTTTGCTTTTGAAGGGCTTTTAGCCTTTTTTTTAATTGTTTTAGACGCGGGTTTTCTTGCCTTCGGCTTTTTCTGCGCGGCTGACGAGTTTTTCTTTTTTTTATAGTTTTTCTTTTCCGCCATATAATAACCTTATAGTGTTTTTATCAGACAATTCAAACGTTTGAAAGCGTTAACTTTTTCAGTGCTTCCTATCTTTGCCGCGGAAAGAGAATCTTTCAGGAATTTTATAGAAAAATCATATCTTTTCTTATTTACGGGATATGGGTACCCGTCTTTCCCCCCGTGCGTGAAACTGAAACGAGCTGGATCCTCGAGACAGGGTTTGGTGCTGTATATAAGTTCGGACATTAAAGCCAGGGCTCTTATCGTGCCCGGACCGACCCCGTTCAGGCCCAGAAGTTCCTCAAAATTATTTGGGGAACTTTCATATGATTTCCTGATTATTTTATAAAGATTCGAAGGTTTGATATCGCGTTGTTTTATCGGGTGGTATGCAGGCAGGTTCAGTTCCAATATTTTTTTATACTCACGAGTCATTTTGTCCGGATGTTCTTTTGATAGTACGGTGCACATCTCCCTGCTTGAGGAGCTTTTATCAGATATCATATTCAACGAGGTCGATGAGTGATCGCAGCATATCGCTTTGTGCGGTTCACAGACGAAATTGGCGATATCATCTCCCAGCCAGTGATATCGTCTGGCCCAGCCGTTTACCTGATCCATCCCCTGCTGTATCACCGCCCATTTACCTTCACTTGTGACCAGGAAAGAATGGTGGTATAACTGATATCCGTCCTGAAGTGCGGTATTGTCAACTTTTGCCGCCATTTTGCTGGCGTATTTAAGCTTTTCCGAATCCGCGTTTATAAGCCTTTTATCCGAGAGACTCTGCAGTTCCAGGGGGGTTTTTCTGGATGTAGCGCCTTTTCCGCCGCATACAAAAACACCGATATCTCGACTAATATCTTTTAATCCTTCTTTTAGTGCTCCGCAAACAGTAGTGGTTACCCCTGAAGAGTGCCAGTCAAAACCAAGCACACAGCCAAAAGCCTGAAACCAGAACGGATCGGAAAGTCTTTTCAGCAATTCATCTTTGCCGTATTCACGGCATATGGCCAGAGATATTTCACCGGCCAGAAGTTTCATCCTGTTGAAAAGCCATGCCGGAGCTTTTCCCCCGTGTAAAGGTAGATTCGCGATCCCTTTTTTCATAAATAACCCGATCAGATATGATCACATTAAAGATCAAAAAATAGTGGAGCCCTAATATTACGCAGCTTCCTGGGCAGGTTTTCTACGCCATTTATTTCTTATAATATTCCCGTAGTAATATAAGGGCTCTATTATGGAAATACAGTACAGTATAGGATATAATGAAAATCAAGGCAAGAATTAATAGTTTAGCTTTTAATTTCTTTTATCCATATTAGTGAACTTGAAATCATTGTTTTTATAATCCACGTTCACTTCTGAGTTTTCCTTTATCGTTCCCTGCAATATTTCAAGAGCCAATTTGTCCTGTATTTTTGACTGTATAACCCGTTTAAGCGGGCGGGCTCCGTAGTTGCTGTCGTAGCCCATCTCGCCCAATTCTTTTTTTGCCTTTTCAGTGACATTAAGTACAATATTTCTTTGTTTGAGACGGTCTTTTACTTTTTCAAGATCAAGGTCTACGATCTTGAGTATATTTTCTTGTGATAGAGCGTTGAAAACTATTATTTCATCTATTCTGTTGATAAATTCCGGTCTCAATTTGGTTTTAAGGTCCTGCATGACAAGTTTATTGATCTTTTCAATATCTCGACCGTCCTGCCAGTATTCACTTCCCATGTTAGATGTCATTATTATTATGGTATTTTTAAAGCTTACCGTATGTCCCTGGTTATCCGTAAGCCGGCCTTCGTCTAATATCTGCAGCAGTATGTTGAAAACATCCGGATGTGCTTTTTCTATCTCGTCCAGAAGGACGACGCAATATGGCCTTCTCCGTACTTTTTCTGTAAGTTGTCCTCCCTCTTCATACCCGACATATCCAGGCGGAGCTCCGATAAGCCGTGAAACGGAATGTTTTTCCATATATTCGGACATATCTATGCGTA
Source organism: uncultured Planctomycetia bacterium (assembly GCA_964393315.1). Classification (GTDB taxonomy): domain Bacteria; phylum Omnitrophota; class Gorgyraeia; order Tantalellales; family Tantalellaceae; genus CAYMTI01. The sequence goes on along the minus strand of CAYMTI010000059.1, from coordinate 2,061 downwards.
CCATTGCGTCTTGGTCGTTGAAGAGGAACCAGGCCAGAGTGCGTGCCATGTGAGTCTTTCCAACACCCGTAGGGCCCAGGAACATAAAAGATCCTATAGGTTTATTGGGATCGCTCATTCCGCTTTGAGATCGACGGACCGCGTTAGCTATTTTTTCTACCGCATGATCCTGACCGATAATACGTGTTTCAAGAATATTCTCCATGTTTACAAGCTTTTCTATCTCTGATTCTTTCATTTTGGCTACAGGTATTCCGGTCCATTGGGAAATGATCTTCATTATATCCTCATCGTCAACTTCTTCTTTGAGCATTTTATTCTTTTTCTGTAATTTATCCAGTTTTTCTGTTTCATCTTTGAGTTTTTTTTCAAGGTCTACCAGGGTCCCGTATCTTATTTGCGATACTTTTTCCAGATCCCCATATTTTTCGGCATTGGTTTCCTCTATCTTGTTAGTCTCAATATTCTCTTTTATTTTTCTAATGGCGAAGATTATTTCTTTTTCTTTGATCCAGTGTTCTTTTTTATCCTTAAGTGTTTCTCGCAGTGTTTTAAGCTCATTATCGATCAGGTCAATCTTTTCTTTTCCGTGTTTACTTTCGGATTCTTTCTTTAAGGCCTGTTTTTCGATCTCAAGCTGCATGATTTTTCTTTGTATCTGATCTACTTCCGTAGGAACGCTGTCGATCTCTATGCGCAGTTTTGAGGCCGCTTCATCTATAAGGTCAATAGCTTTGTCTGGAAGGAATCTTGATGTTATATACCTGTCCGATAGCATAGCGGCCGCGAGAATAGCCGTATCTGATATCCTGATACCATGGTGTATTTCATATTTTTCCTTTAACCCTCTTAATATTGCTATAGTGTTTTCCACGCTGGGTTCGTTGATGTATATCTGCTGGAAACGTCTTTCAAGGGCTTTGTCTTTTTCTATATATTTTTTATATTCATCCAGGGTCGTAGCCCCAATACATCTTAATTCTCCGCGTGCTAACATTGGTTTAAGCATATTCGACGCGTCCACGGCGCCTTCGGCCCCGCCCGCTCCTACGAGGGTATGAAGTTCGTCAATGAAAAGTATTATTTCACCTTCTTTTTCTTTGATCTCCTTAAGTACAGATTTTAATCTGTCCTCGAATTCTCCTCTGTATTTTGCTCCCGCTATGAGCGAACCCAGATCCAGAGCTATGATCCGTTTTTCCTTTAATCTTTCGGGGACATCGCTGCTGGATATCCTTAAAGCGAGCCCTTCTACTACAGCTGTTTTACCGGTTCCCGGTTCACCGATAAGAACAGGGTTGTTTTTAGTCCGTCTTGAAAGAACATGTATAAGTCTTCTTATTTCTTCATCCCGTCCTATAACCGGATCCAGTTTACCCTTATCGGCCAGTTCAACCAGGTCTCTGCCGTATTTTTCCAAAGGCTGATATTTACCTTCAGGGTCTTCGTCTGTAACCCGCTGGGCTCCTCTTATATTCTTTAACTCTTTTAATATTTTGTCCGGAGAAACATCATGCTTTTTTAACAATTCCCGGACTCCGGAGTTTATCTCTGTCATGGCAAGCAATATGTGTTCGACGCTAATATATTCATCTTTCATTTTTTTTGATTCTTCTGCGGCTTTCATAAGGATACTATTTAATTCACTAGACATATAGGGTTGGACATTACTTCCTGACACTTTGGCAGAAGAACCGGTAACTTTCATAATATCTTTTCGTAGAGCTGATATGTCCACTCCAATTTTTGAGAACAAGATCGAACATGTACCCTCTTTATCCTCTATAAGGGACAATAAGAGCTGTTCCGGGCTTATTTGCTGGGTCCCTGATGAAATTGTTTCGTTCAAAGCTTTTTTTATTGCTTCTTGCGCTTTATTTGTATATTTCCCAAAATCCATTTTTTGCCTCCTTCATTGTATCAATACAATATACCAAGATCGATATAGACATATTTACATATATCTATATGTTACCGGAAAAAATATAAATTGTCAAATTTTTATACTGACTTTTTCAATCTTTTTACAAGAAAATGAATATAACACAACAATCAAAAAAA
>CAYMTI010000058.1:0-6984 GCA_964393315.1 uncultured Planctomycetia bacterium | reverse complement strand
ATATAGAGTTGACCAGGAGTGTCGCGGAATACGTAAATATACCCGTCATAGCTTCAGGCGGATGCGGCAGCGCGGAACATTTTCTGGAAGTTTTTACCGAGGGTAAGGCTGACGCTGCGTTAGCGGCGTCTATTTTTCATTTTAAGGAATTTTCCGTGGGCCAGGTAAAAGAATACTTGATGGATAATGGTATTCCGGTGAGGGTTTGAGACAAGGAACATGGGAAGAAAGGAAAGATCATGAATTTTATAGATAAATTGAATTTTGACTCGAAAGGGCTGATACCGGCGGTAATACAGGACGCGGATTCATCGCAGGTACTTACGCTTTGTTATATGACACGTGAAGCTGTGGAAAAAACCATTGAAGAAAATAAAATATATGTTTTCCGGAGGAGCAAAGGCAGGCTTATGATAAAAGGAGAGACTTCGGGCTGCGTACAGGAGGTGCGGGAAATTTTTGTGGATTGTGCCGAAAATTCTCTTTTATTCAAGGTAAAACAGCACCGGGCAGCGTGCCATAAAGGATTTTTCACATGTTATTACCGGCAAGTTAATGATAAAGGTGAACTTGATACCCGGGGCGAAAGGGTTTTTGACCCGGAAGAAGTGTATTAGTTCTTAGCTCACAGGTGGTATATCTGGAATGCTATCCGTGGGCTAACAAGGAGTAATGATGTTCTATCCCGATAAAGAAAAATTTGTGGAACTTTCCGAAAAAGGTAATGTTATACCTGTTTACAGGGAAATACTTTCGGATTTTGATACGCCTCTTTCCGCATTCCTGAAGGTTGATCAGGGCGAGTTTTCATATCTACTGGAATCCGTTGAAGGGGGAGAACATATGGCCAGATATTCGTTTCTCGGCAGCAGCCCATCAATGGTATTCCAGAGTAAAGGTAAAAATATAACGATCACGGAATCCGGAAAACGCAGAGAATATGCCGCGGAGGAATCTCCTTTCAAGGAAATAAAGAAGATAATGAAGGGGTTCAAGTTCGTCGATGTGGAGGGGCTGCCTCGTTTTTGCGGGGGGCTTGTAGGCTATATAGGATATGATACCGTGCGGTTCATAGAGGATATTCCCGATGAAAACCCGGAAACTTTCGATATACCGGATATACAGTTGGTCTTGACGGATACCATACTGATATTTGATCATGTTGACCACAAAATAAAGGTTGTTTCTAATGCCATAGTAAAAGGGGCAGCATCTGAAGCTTACGATCTGGCCTGCGGAAAGATAACGGATATGATAAACCGATTGGAGAAGGCTTTTGAACCTCCGGTACAGGAAAAGATCCCGGACCCGGGGAAGGAGCTTGAATCCAATTTTTCAAAGGAAAGTTTTTACGCCGCGGTGGAAAAAGCTAAAGAATATATACGCTGCGGGGATATTATCCAGGTTGTTCTTTCTCAGCGTTTTAAAAGAGAAACGGATGTAAAACCGTTTTCTGTTTACAGAGCGCTGAGGTCCATAAATCCTTCACCGTATATGTATTATCTAAAGTTCGGTAAATACAGGATAATAGGTTCTTCTCCGGAAATACTTGTCAGATGCGAGGATAATATAGTGGAAGTGCGGCCGATAGCCGGTACAAGAAAAAGAGGCAGGGACGAGGAAGATGACCGCAGGCTGGAGAAAGAACTGCTAAGCGATCCCAAAGAAAAAGCCGAGCATATTATGCTGGTAGATCTTGGCAGGAACGACATAGGAAGGATATGTGAATATTCTACCGTGAAGGTCAAGGAAGTTATGTGTGTGGAAAAATATTCTCATGTGATGCATATCGTGAGCGATGTTAAGGGGAAAGTGTGTAAAGATAAAGATGTCTTTGATGTTATAGAAGCTACTTTTCCGGCAGGAACGGTTTCCGGAGCTCCCAAGGTAAGAGCCATGGAGCTCATTGACGAGCTTGAAAATACAAGGAGGGGGCCTTACGCGGGATGTGTAGGGTATGTGAGTTTTTCCGGTAATATTGATATGTGTATAACTATACGTACCATAGTTATGGAAGGGAAAACCGCTTATATTCAGGCCGGCGCGGGTATTGTACTTGATTCGGAGCCTGAAAAAGAATACAAAGAGACGGTTAATAAAGCCAGGGCACTGGTTAAAGCGGTTGAAAGTGCCGAGAAGGGGCTGGAATGATATTTGTTGTTGATAATTATGATTCTTTTACGTATAACCTCGTTCAGTATCTGGGGGAACTGGGAGAGGAAGTAGTCGTATTCCGGAATGACAAGATAACCGTCAGCGAGATAAAAAAAATGTCTCCTGACAGGATAGTTATTTCTCCCGGTCCGGGAGAACCGAAAAATGCCGGGATATCCGAAGAAGTCATAAGCTCTTTCGGAGGCTTTATACCCGTTCTGGGGGTTTGCCTGGGGCATCAAAGTATCGCCGAAGTTTATGGCGCAAAAATAGTAAGGGCCCAAAACATAATGCACGGGAAGGTAAGTGAGATATATCATGACGGGGAAGGTATATTCAAAGGGATATCTTCCCCGTTTGAAGCTACAAGATACCATTCCCTTATCGTTGAACCGGATACCTTGAAAGAACCTTTGTACCGTACGGCCTGGACCCGGGACGGAGAAATAATGGGGATAGCGCATAAAGAGTTTCCCTTGTTTGGAGTTCAGTTCCATCCGGAATCCGTATTGACCGGGGAAGGCAAGAAACTGTTGAAAAATTTCACGGAAATATAAATAAGATGAAAGTCCGGAGGTAGATTTTTCCACCGGTAACGGAGATAATATGATAAAACAAGCTATTGCTAAAGTCGTTGGGTATGAAGATCTTTCCGAAAGGCAAACTGAAGAGGTTTTTGAATACATAATGACAGGCAGGGCGACTCCCGCCCAGATAGCTTCTTTGATAACAGCGCTGCGTATGAAAGGCGAGACTGTCGATGAGATAACAGGCGCGGCTAAAGTGATGAGAAAAAAAGCGTTAAAGATCAGCACGGGTAAGGAAAAAACCGTGGTAGATACCTGCGGTACGGGCGGTAGCGGAAAAAATATTTTCAATGTTTCTACCGTGGCGGCCATTATTCTCGCGGCCTGCGGCGTAAGGGTGGCAAAACATGGCAACAAGAGCGCGTCAGGTAGATGCGGGAGCGCGGATATACTCGAATACCTGGGTGTAAAAATAGATATTACTCCGAAAAAAGTGGAAAAATGCGTAAAGGAGATAGATATAGGATTCCTTTTTGCTCCGCTTTTTCACAAGGCAATGAAATATGCCGCGGTTTCAAGAAAAGAAACGGGTATCAGGACCATATTCAACCTTATGGGGCCGTTAGCGAATCCGGCGGGGGCGTCATGCCAGGTGATAGGGGTTTATGACGGGGATTTAACCGAAACCATGGCTAAAGTGCTGGGCAAGCTAGGTGTGAAAAAAGCTTTTGTGGTACACGGGACTGATGGTGTGGACGAGGTTTCTACAGGAGCAAAAACCAAAGTAAGCGAACTCAAGAACAACAAGGTAAGGACATTTTTTATACGTCCCGAAGATTTTGGAGTAAAGAGAGCTTCCCTTGATTTGTTGACCGCAGGCAATATACGTAAGAACGCGGCCGCGATACGGGAGGTCCTATCAGGACAAAGCGGGCCTGCCAGGGATATAGCCCTGGTAAATTCTTCGGTCGGGTTGATAGTCGCGGGCAAGGTCAGCGGATATAAAGCTGGGATGAAAATGGCTTCGGAAGCGATCGATTCCGGCCGGGCAAGATCTAAGCTTGAAGAACTCATAAAATTCACTAACAGTTAAAACGGAACAAGAGGCTAAAGATGATCTTATCCAGGATAATAGAGGAAAAAAAAGAAGAAATAAAGAGGTCGCAGAAGAAAATTTCTTATAACGAGCTCAAGGAAAAAGCCATGGCTCTGTGCGTTAAAAGCCAGTTCAAAAAAAATATAAGCAGGAAAGGACATATAAACCTGATCGCCGAGATAAAAAAAAGTTCCCCCTCAAAGGGTATAATACGGCAGAATTTTGACCCGGTCAAGATAGCTCTTACTTATCAGGCCGCGGGCGCCTGCGCTATAAGCGTTCTGACTGATGAAAGGTTCTTTGACGGGAAACCAGAATATTTAAGCAATGTTAAAAAACGTGTTACCATTCCGGTCTTGAGGAAAGATTTTATCATTGACGAGTATCAGTTGTATGAAGCCGCGGTATGGGGAGCGGATGCAGTTCTTCTTATAGCCCAGATATTGACCGGGGAAGAATTGGACCGTTTTTATCATGTAGCCAAGGAATTGGGAATGGATGTACTTGTTGAGGTCCATAATGAGGAAGAAATGTGGAAAGCCGTCGATAGTCACGCTTCCATAATCGGAATAAATAACCGGGACCTTTCTAATTTTAACGTTGATCTTTCAACTACGCAAAGACTTATCAGGCACGTGCCTGATAACAGGGTCATTGTTTCGGAAAGCGGAATATCGAGCTATGAGGATGTAATGTTCCTGAAAAGCCTGGGGGTTAACGCCGTGTTGATAGGGGAAACCTTTATGCGCGCGGATAATATAGGCCAAAAAGTGCGTGAGCTTATCAGAGATTGATATTTGATAAAAAACATTCAAAGCGGATGGAACTAAAGTGTGAATGTCCGCGATCAAAATAAAAAAGGAGAAAGGATTTATCATGAAGCAGAACAGGATCGATCTGAGCCAGAAAGATATGCCCAAGAGGTGGTATAATATCCAGCCGGACCTTCCGGCTCCTTTATTGCCGCCTATCAACCCGTCGACTAAAAAACCGCTGGCTCCGGAGGAACTCCTTCCGATCTTTCCCATGAACCTGATAGAACAGGAGATGTCAATGGAAAAGTTCGTAGATATTCCGGATGAGCTTATTGAAGTATATAAACTTTGGCGGCCTACGCCTCTTAGACGTGCTAGAAACCTTGAAAAAGCGCTTGGTACTCCGGCACGTATATATTACAAAGACGAAAGCGTTTCACCTCCCGGCAGTCATAAACCTAACACGGCGGTTGCCCAGGCTTATTACAATAAAGTGTCCGGAGTTAAGAAGATAACTACGGAAACCGGAGCGGGCCAATGGGGGAGCGCCCTTTCTTTCGCGTGTAATATTTTCGGACTTGAATGCGAAGTATATATGGTAAGAGTAAGTTTTCACCAGAAGCCTTATCGTAAATTCATGATGCATGTATGGAACGGGAAAGCATACCCGTCTCCCAGTGACAGGACAGCGTCCGGCAGGGCGATGCTGGAGAAGGATCCGGATACGCCGGGAAGCCTGGGTATGGCAATATCCGAAGCTGTTGAGATAGCGGTCAAAAATGACGATACCAAATATTCTCTGGGCAGCGTGCTTAACCATGTTCTTTTGCATCAGACGATAGTCGGATTGGAAGCAAAAGAACAGTTCAAGATAGCCGGGGAAGACCCGGATATTTTCATCGGCTGTTGCGGTGGCGGAAGTAACTTCGCGGGGTTTAGTTTCCCGTTTGTTAAAGATAAACTTGACGGGAAGGATATACAGATAATAGCCACGGAACCCACTGCCTGTCCCACGTTGACCCGGGCCCCTTACAGGTATGATTTCGGAGATACGGCGCAAATGACGCCGTTATTGAAAATGCATACGTTAGGGCATGATTTTGTACCGCCCGGGATACATGCCGGCGGATTAAGGTATCACGGTATGGCGCCCCTGGTAAGTCTTCTTGTGGATCAGGGAGTTGTAGAACCCAGGGCGTTTCATCAAAATCCCTGTTTTGAGGCATCCGTTCTTTTCGCCAGGACGGAGGGAATCATTCCCGCTCCGGAAACGTCACATGCTATAAGGGCCGTTATAGATGAAGCCCTGAAATGTAAGGAAGAGAATAAAGAAAAATGTATAGCTTTCATGTTCAGCGGACACGGTCATTTTGATCTGGGCAGTTATGACGCTTATTTATCCGGAAAACTTAAAGATTTCGATCTCCCGGAAGAAAAGATACAGGAAGCTTTGAAAGATGTCCCGCAGGTATAAATAAAGAGGTGTGTTTTGTCGTTGGTTAAAATATGTGGAATAACCAGGCTTGAGGACGCTATAGCAGCGTGTGAATACGGAGCCGATCTTTTGGGATTTGTTTTCGCGGAGAAAAGCCCCAGATATGTTACAGGGGTAAAAGCCCGCAAGATGATCTCGGCTTTTCGGGACAGGAACAGGCATTTTAAAGGTATAACCGGACTTTTTGTCGATGAGAAACTCGAAACCGTTATCGATCAAGTCCTTTTTTGCGGACTTGATCTGGTACAGCTTCATGGTTCGGAAACACCCGAGTTCTGTTCCGAGCTTAAAAAGGCTCTGGAGGAGGAACACAATAAGACAGTATCTTTGTTAAAGACTTTCAAAGTAGCTGAAGATATTTTACCGGCGGGTCCCTATATAACGGATGATTACGTTGACGCAGATTATCTTTTATTTGATACTTTTCGCCGCGGGATGCCGGGGGGGACGGGTATGGCTTTTAACTGGAAGGTCATAGCTAAAAATATAAAAAAAATAAGAAAACCGTTTTTTGTCGCCGGGGGGCTGAACAGTGCTAACGTGGCTGATGCCGTCAAAACGCTCGGGCCTTTTGGCGTGGATACCTCAAGCGGAGTTGAAAGTTCTCCGGGGGTAAAAGATATAAAATTATTAAAGGAGTTCATAAAAAATGCGAAAAGGTCGTAAACTTCCGAGTGATAAAGGGTATTTCGGTGATTTCGGGGGAAGGTATGTTCCCGAAACATTGATGCCGGCGGTAAATGAGCTGGAACGGGCATATAATAGTATCTGCAACGAAAGATCTTTTAAACAGGAGTTCGCGTATTACCTAAAGGAATACGCGGGCAGGGAAACCCCGCTTTATTTTGCCGAAAAGCTGACAAAAAAACTGGGTGGAGCTTAGATCTATTTTAAGAGAGAAGACCTTCTTCATACGGGAGCTCATAAACTCAATAACACTATCGGACAGGCTCTTCT
>CAYMTI010000057.1:0-6986 GCA_964393315.1 uncultured Planctomycetia bacterium | reverse complement strand
GATGTGGCAATCGCGATATCCATTGGCACCCCGCAAAAAAGCACCATAAGCGGTAATTTTATAACCCCCCCGGTAATCCCCAACATTCCGGAAAGAACACCAATGCCCGCAGTAACAGGCAATATTAACAGCAAATTTACTCTGTAGTTACGCCCGGCAAAGCCCCTGTCCCAGCACCACCACGTCTTCTGTTTCGGACAAAGAGGTCTTGGGTTTCCCTTCTAGATCATAAATATCCCGGCTATGATCAGAACGCAAACTAACACTGATTCGAGTACTGATGCTGAAATGTAAGTTGAAAAATATCCGCCAATAAACGCCATGATATCCGTAGGCGGGTCAATAATCGCTGCCAATTTCCAATCTACCAGCTTGTTCTTCGAAAAGACAAATAATGCCGACAATGATGTTGCTAATATTAAGCTCAAACTAATCGCAGCCGCGTCATGGATCGGCGTCTTGGCAAACAGCAGAATAGGAACGTAGAACATTCCACCTCCCATGCCAAGCATCGAGAAGAATAGAGATACACACAGAAATATCGCTGATAAAATTAGGATTTTCATTATTAATAACCCGCACAATCTTGACAGATCTTCTTACCGTCTTTAGATATTCTGCCATATTGCAGCACTGTCATCTCTCCACATTGTTCGCATACAAAGCTATCGAAAGTATGCGCCGGCTCTTTGTAATCATAAGCAAAAACCTCTGAAACATTAAGCAATGCTTCTTCCGGTGCATTCATCACTCCTTCAAAAAGAGGCTGAACGACTTCTTCCGGAACTTGTGTGGGCGGAACCCCTTTCATGCGATAATCCTTAAAAAAGATGTCTCTTTATTCTTCGCCATAGCTTCCGCCTTGGGATAAACCCGGATCGCTTTTTTTGATTTTTTGTTAATAAGTGTTAAGCCCCATTTACCTTTATGTGTTTTTTGAATATTCCCCTTGCCAAAAGTACAACCTGTGATTGCCTGAACACCATCGGCAAAACATGTGGCACAATGATGCTCCCCCAGCTCAACCAAAGCAAGCCATGCACTGTCTCCTGTGCGCTCAATACCCAATTTATTCATTGCCGCCGCGCCTGCTCTCAATCCCATAGGCATAGCCGGGCATTTATGCCCATGTAATGCCAGGCCTAGTTCCAAATAATCTTTTGCATTGACCATTTTATCCCTCCCTCTTTTCATATAATTACTTACCTATTATTACAGCAAAGTTTTTCTCTGTTAGTTTTCTTGATCCTCGTCAGATCCTTTTTTATCATGGCATCAGCATTTAGCCATGTTTCCATCAGCCCGCATATCTCTTTAGCATATTTATTGCCTGGATCGATAAAATAGTTTGTCCAAAAACTGTCCTTCTCGGTTTTGATCAATCCGGCATCCAATAATTTCTTTAAATGTTGCGAAACGCTGGGCTGTGTTATCCCCAGAACAAAAGCCAACTCGCAGACACAGAGCTTTCTTTTCTTAAGTAATTTCAATATCCTGATCCTCTTGTCGTCAGAACAAGCTTTTAATACCTTTTCCAATTCTTTCACAAACCCCTCCCGTATCCATATAGCTATTTAGCTATATAATATCACCTGAAACAGGTTTTGTCAAATAGAGATAAAGTGAGATAATTCGCCGCTATAAGCGGTTCAAATCCATTTAATCCTTATATGTTTAAGCATAGAACAGAGAGGATCTCTTATAGGTTTCATTGGTGTACCAGGATGGCCGGATTAAATAGCGGGTATTTAATATAGGGCTTTTTAGAAATGAACAGCATTTACGTTTTTTCTTTACTCTGGGGGATGTATGATATCCCTACAAGTAAAAACCCCGTCCTGTTTTTACGATACGAAACTTTTATGGGCTGGGCTCGACCCAGATTGTGCTATAACCTCACCTACACTCTTGAAAGGAAATCGCCCTGGATTGTCAGCAATTCCGCCGGATTATCTATCGGAGTCATATGTGCGCTTTTGCTAATAATATTCATTTCGGCATTCGAAATTATGGATTGATGCCACCGCGTAAACTCCGGGGTACAAAGATCCCATTCGCCACATGTTAAAAGTGTAGACATTGGAAGAGAACCAAGGCATCCAGAAAGATCTATTCCGGCTAAATTTCCAAGAACATTAAGTTCTGACGCAGAGCCGACCATAACTTTATGCACCTTAGAATTTTTAGCAGCGATAAGTCTCTCCATAGGCGCAGGTAACGGCCATGTTCGGATAACTGAACGCTTTACATGCTCCATTACGGCTATTTCGTATTGTTTTTCATCCCCTTTTCCGTTTAATTCAAAATTATCAATAATCTCTCCAGCGTTCCCCGGCAACATAGTTTTGAGCCCAGGCGCTACGGTCTTAAGATACTGCGGAAAACTTAAAATGGGGCTATGCAGCGAAAGGCTAAGGATCCCCTCGGGGTGCTTAGCAGCAATAGCTGCTGCAATAGTCGTCCCCCATGAATGTCCCACTAAGTGAAACTTTTTAAGATCAAGCCCTTTGCGAACGATCTCTGCTTCTTCAAAATATCTTTCAGCATTCCATAATATGTCCACATCCGGCCTGTCTGAATTGCCACAGCCAAGCTGATCATAAAAGATAACTGCCCTCTCCGATGCCAACGCCTGAAAACTCACAAGATTATAATGATTGCCCCCAGGACCACCATGCAACACTAATATCGGCGGTTTTGACCCCGATCCTACCTTTCCGTACCATAGCTTATAGGTATTATTCCCTTCGTATGTGTAAGGTATATATCCTTCTTCCGCGTATTCTGGTTCATTGAACCATTGATCGTCAAAAACTTTACAGTCCATATTATACTCTTTTATCTCTACCTTTCTGATTTGTCCCTTGATATTTATTTATCTTACCCGAGTTCAAAGCTGGTAACCCCAAACCACTTATGCAAAGGAATCCGAGGCGGATTCTTTGAATATATTCTTGCTGTTTCAAAAACTACCTGCATACCATTTGTTTCAGCTAGTTCAATCGCATTCTTATTTACTTCGGGTGGATCAAAATACACTTCTTCTTCTTTGGGAACATATGAGACCATCGTTCTAAACAGCTTACCGGCGCATGCCGCGTCATCCGCGAATAACGGCCCTATTTTATATCCTTGATAGCAAGGTCTGACAACGCCATATCCACACATTTTATCGTCTTCCCGAACGGCAAAAGACCTTGTTCCCGGTTGACTTATCCAGCATTTCAAAAAGTCATGGCGTGCAGCAAAAAAAACACCATCATCATAATCACATAAGTCGTCAAAGGGGATCATGCCCAGATCTACAACTCCATCTTCGGTCTTTTTCCCACCAACACCTAACCCTTTATACCTCCTATTCTTATATGCAGGATACAATCCTTGCTTCTTATAGTCTTCTATGCGTTCATTTACACCATCACCGCTTATATTGCGATCACCCATGTATTCAACGGCATGATTCCATATCTTTAAGCCATAACCCTTACCTCTGTGTTCCGGCTTAACAATATAAAACCCCATAAACCCTATATTATTGTCATATGCAACAGCTGAAACACACCCTACCATTTTCCCATTCAATTCACCTAAAAAAAATCCGTTCGGATCCGCCGTAAAAAAACATTTATCGTCATGTAGCCCTGGATTCCACCCTTCATCGGCCGCCCAATCCACCGCTATTTTCAATTCTTCCTGCCCCATATTTCTAATAATAAAATCGTTTTTCATAAAAAGCTCCAACCCCTCTCTTGATTTTATATAAGTATACTCAAAAAATAAAACAACTTCAAATCCCCAGATATAAAAACCCGTCCATTTTAAAGTACCCCTCTTTTTCCGAATAATGCCCTCAAGTCAATACCGCATATTAATAAGTTTAAACAGAGCGAAACTAGAGATAGCATTGCGTATAATTAGATATTTTATTTTTGTGTAAGTGGGGTCAGCCCTTGAAATGTGAAACTTTAAAGGGAAATATTAAATTCCCATTTCTAAGGGCGGCTCTTCCTATTGTTTCCGCCCTAATAATATATCTTCATTATTTCCACTTTTTCCGGGCGAAGCTCTTGAGCCTGGTTTTTCTTCTACACAAATCAGAATTCGCCAAATTAATTGAACTGGACCGACGGGACTCCCTTAGCGGAATCCTCAGCTTCAAAGTATACTGCCGGCTCGTTTACGCCCGCTTGAGAAGCGAAAAATCGTCCGAAAAACATACGCCGAAAGCGGTTGAAATCTTTAACCGCCTGATTGTATCGCATCCTCTCAACAGCTATCCTGTTCTCTGTTCCCTCTAACTGTGCCTGCAGAGTCAGAAAATTCTCGTTGGATTTCAGCTGCGGATAGTTTTCAGCTACCAACAAAAGCCGTGAAAGCGCAGAACTTGTGGCGTTGGCGTTTTCTATTTTACTTTCAACCGTACCTGCCTTCCCCCACTGGCTTCTTAACCTGGTAACTTCCGTAAAAATATCTTTTTCCTGCGAGGCGAACCCCTTAACCGTATTTACAAGATTCGGGATAAGATCGTTTCGCCTTTGCAGCTGGTTTTCAACCTGCGCCCAGGATGATCTTACCTCCTCATCTTTGGTAACAGCCTGATTATAACCGTTCCTGTACCATCCAAACAGCATAACAGCTAAAACTAAAAGAACTACCGGGATTATCCATATCTTTTTCATTTCATCTCTCCTTTTATTATTCTACCGGTTACCAACCGCCGCCTCCGCCGCCTCCGCCGGTCATACCGCCTCCGAACCCTCCGAAACCGCCTCCAAAACCTCCGCCTGAGCCCCCGGTACCGGAACCGTACCAATATCCTCCGCGTCTGCGGCCGCCGAGCATGGAGCCCAAAAATAAATACCCAAAAAGCCTTGTACGCAACCCCAGGACCACGATAAAAAAGATTATCGTAAAAAATATTTCAAAACCACTTCTGCCTTTGTGTATTCTATGATAAACCTGTGACTCCTTACCTGTTATTTCAACATCATATTCTCTGGCGGCAAGACTTATAACATTTATCGCTCCCTGTTTTATCCCGGCAGAAAAGTCCCCCCGTTTAAAATAAGGTATCATTGTCTCCCGTACGATTCGATTCGCGACAGCGTCCGGAATAGCTCCTTCCAACCCATATCCTGTGGTTATCCATGCCTTCCGATCGTTAACCGCCACAAGGATGAGCACACCGTTATCTTTCCCCTCCTGTCCGATCTTCCACTTGTCGAAAAGTCTTACCGAAAACCCCTGGATAGTCTCAGGCCGAGTGGACTTGACAGTTACCACCGCCACCTGCGCCGTGGTCTTTTTCTCAAGCTCGGACGCGTATCTTGTTATCTCCGCTTTATCTCCGGCGGTTATAAGATCCGCGAAGTCATTAACGTAACCCTGACCGCGACTTGGTATGTTCTCCGCGTTTACAAAAACCGTACCGGCAAAGAACATAACAGCTAAAACAACGGCAAAAAACATATATTTGTTTATCGTTCCGGATAATTTTGTCATATTTCATCCACCATACGGGCTAATATAGAAATCTGTTCAATATATTTCTCCAGAAAAACTTTTACATCTTTTCCGGCTATCTTTTCATCATTTGCGGTATCCTTATACACAGGTAAAAACACGTTTTTCTCCAGATTGAACAATTCACAAAGTTTTATAATGATCTCTTCTTTTTTGATCGACGGTTCCTGCCCTTTCAACCTGATCAAATTCCTAAAAATGGGTATCAATGAATTGAGAGATTCTTTAAGCAATGATTCCTGTCCTTTTTTTTGGGACCCGACCTCAAGATACGCCTGTCTGATCCTTACCAATTTCCCTTTTATCTGCTGTTCGCAAAAAAGCCGTATATGTTCCCCGTTTATCTTAAGAGCTGACAAAACATCCGCTCCATATAATAACGTATGGTTTTCCTTCATATCAACAAACTCTATAGGGAACACATCAAGGGAAGTTTTTATATATTCTTCTGTAAGAAATAACGGCGCCTCTATCTTCCTGGATATCCCTTTTGAGACAACACTAAGACTGTTTTCCAACGTCCGGAAATCTATTTCCCTGAAAATGAACACTGAATTGATATCTGAAACTTTAGGAATATAATTATCACACGCGGCGGATCCGTATATAAATACTGATACTATATTATCATCGTGTATCCGAACCATTTCCGTTAAAAAAGGAATAAACTTTTTCGCGACATCACCGTGAAGTTTTTCCCTGTTCTTTATGTTTATTTTGTCCATTTATTCTCTCCCTGTTTTAAGTGCCCTTCCTCCATTTAGAGTACCACTCTTAAATAGAGTTTTACGTTACTTGACCAGCCCCTTTAAGTAGACCACTTGGGCTTTAGTTTTTCCAGTTTTTTGATGTGCCACCGCATAGCTATGCTGTGGCATATTGCCGATCCCGCTAAATTGTAATCCTATCTCCATGTTTCAAGTTTATCACGTACGTCCTCAATTGAAAAGAACACATTTGTATTCAAACATTCGTCCCTGAGTTTGCCGTTGAATCTTTCGATGAATGCATTCTCAACAGGCTTGCCTGGCCTGATAAAATCCAACTTGACACCCCGCCTGTATGCCCATGCGTCCATCTCTTTTGAGAAGAATTCACTCCCGTTATCTACTGTTATCATCTGGGATAATCCCGGCTTTGTCGTAATCGTTCCATAAATGTCACAACCTTCTTCAATGTAAGCTAAAACTTCGCTTCTATCAGCAAACTCTCTCTTGTAAATTGATCAATTACAGCAAATATTCTGAATCTCCTGCCGTTAAATAACCTATCCGGCATAAAATCCATGCTCCACCTTATAATCATGTATTTTGTTTTTATGGGGATTGCTTCGTCGGCGCTTCGCGTCTCCTCGCAATTGTATATGTTACATATTTCGTAGACAAAATTACCGTATAATAGTGGTAGAAGGTGATGAGTCTATGAGAGTTAATAGTGAAGATAAAACAATAAAACGTAACTAT
>CAYMTI010000056.1:0-7037 GCA_964393315.1 uncultured Planctomycetia bacterium | reverse complement strand
GCTGTTAATATGGTGGATAATTATATACAGCAAAAAGATTGGCGGGTTAAAGAGAACGCTAATATGGGATATTCTCTTCAGGGTCTTAACAACTTTATTTCTACCGCAGTCTCGAATAAATACTGGCTTGACCGGATATATCCTAGAGAGGTGGCCGATAGGCACATGGATGGAGATATTCATGTACATGATCTTGGTTCCATAAGCGCTTATTGCTGCGGGTGGGATCTTAAGGATCTGTTAACAAAGGGTTTTGGGGGAGCCTATGGTAAAGTTGAGTCAAATCCGCCCAAGCATTTCAGAGTGGCTTTGGGGCAGATAGTTAATTTTTTCTACACACTTCAGGGAGAGGCCGCGGGTGCCCAGGCTTTTTCCAATTTCGACACGTTATTAGCTCCTTATATCTACTATGATAACCTCAGTTTCAATCAGGTGAAACAGGATATGCAGGAGTTTATATTTAATATCAACGTTCCTACGCGGGTAGGATTTCAAACCCCTTTTACTAACATCACGATGGACATGATAATTCCGAATTCTTTCAAAAATGAGGCTGTTGTCGTCGGCGGAGAAATAAAGGATAAAAAGTACGGAGATTTTCAGGAACAGGCGGATATGATAAATAAGGCGTTTTGTGATGTCATGATAAACGGGGACGCTAAAGGTCGGATCTTTTCCTTTCCTATCCCTACTTATAATATCACGAAAGATTTCGATTGGAATAATACGGAGCTTGAGGGATTATGGCAGATGACCGCTAAATACGGTATCCCGTATTTTTCGAATTTTGTTAACAGTGATATGAGCCCTGATGATGCCAGAAGTATGTGCTGCAGGCTGCGCCTGGATAACCGGGAACTCAGAAAAAGGGGTGGCGGTCTTTTCGGTTCTAATCCACTGACAGGGTCTATAGGAGTAGTTACTTTGAATATACCCCGGCTTGCGTATTTATCGGAAAATATAAAGGATTTCTACCGGGGATTGGATAATCTTTTGAAGATATCAAAAGAAGCGCTTGAGATCAAACGCAGGGTTCTCGAGGATCTAACTATGCAGGGGCTATATCCTTATTCGAGTTATTATCTGGCGGATATAAAGAAAAGATATGGGTTTTATTGGGCAAATCATTTTTCAACCATAGGATTGGTAGGTGTTAATGAAGGATGTCTCAACATACTGGGAGAAGATATAAGCACCGAGAAAGGTAAAGCTTTTGGGGTAGAGCTGCTTAATTATATCAGGCAGAGGATGATAGAGTTTCAGGAAGAGACCGGACATTTATATAACCTGGAAGCTACTCCTGCTGAAGGGACTACATATAGACTTGCGAAGATAGACCGGGAAAAATACCCGGGCATTATAACCCAGGGGGGAGAGGATCCTCACTATACTAATTCTTCTAATTTGCCGGTTAATTATACTGAGCATCTTTTTGAGGCGCTTGATCATCAGGATGATCTGCAGACTTTGTATACCGGCGGGACTGTTTTCCATATTTTTCTCGGGGAAAGGATAGATGATACGGAAGCTTGTAAGAAGCTGGTTAAGAAGATAGCGGAAAATTACCACATGCCGTATTTTACTATTTCGCCGTCTTTTACTATTTGTTCCAGACACGGGTATATCCCCGGCGAACATTTTGTTTGTCCATATGACGAACTTGAAGATATTAAAGAAGAAGCTGATGAGGAGGTTGTATTGTGAAAGGTAAATGTAAAGTAGAAGTGTTTTCAAGAGTTACCGGTTTTTATCGTCCCGTGCAATCATGGAATAAGGGCAAAGCAAGTGAGTTCAGTGATAGGAAACGATATGAGCTTGATATGACAGGGGTAGAGGTAATTGATGAAAATAGCAGGATTAAGGAATCTATCTCTGGTTGATTATCCGGGAAAACTGGCGGCGACTATTTTTGTTCCGGGATGTAATTTCAGATGCGGTTATTGCCATAATCCAGAACTTGTGGAAGGTAAACCCGAGATATTGGATGAGGAAGAAGTTATAGACCGGATCTGTAATCGGAATAAAATAATAGAGGCAGTGGTTATTACCGGGGGTGAACCTACTCTTTACAATGATATTTGCGATTTCGCGCTCAGGATCAGGGATAAAGGGTTTGAGGTAAAAGTTGATACCAATGGTGCCGGTCCGGATAATATTGAGCGTCTTTTCCGGGAAAATGCCGTTAATTATGTGGCCATGGACATAAAAACCTCGATAAATAAATATAATCTTGTTTCTTCCGATGAGAATATTGGCGATGCCCTTCTTAAAAGTATACATCTTATAATGCTTTCAACCATTTCTTATGAGTTCAGGACAACCTGTGTTCCCGGAATAGTTGACGAGGAAGATATTGAAAAGATAGGAAAAAGTATAAAGGGCGCACGTAAATATTGTCTCCAGCAATTTCGTCCTTTTCAAACTTATGATAGTAAGTTTGAAAGGGTTATGCCATATTCGAAAGAAACACTGCATAAATTTAAAGAAATATTACAGCAGTACGTTCGGGAAGTAGAGATCCGGGGGATATAAAAGGGCCAGGTCTTATGGGGGGATAAGAAAGGGAGGATGTGAGAACATTCTCCTTTTTTAATGGCATCCCCGGGCAGAAACCGAGCGGAGCGAGGTTCCTGAAAAGGGGAAAGTGTCGGAAGGAGCTTAAAAAAGGGATAGGGATCACGTTTTTAAGCGAGAGGAGACACAGCTAAATCGTAGGAGTTAGTGATGCAGGCAGGAAAGATTTAGCCAGACATAAAAAAAAGGAATATCTAATGATATTCCTTTTTTTTATGGCATCCCCGGGCAGATTCGAACTGCCGCTTCCGGCTCCGGAGGCCGGTACTCTATCCAGCTGAGCTACGGGGATACCAGATGAAAGTATTATACGTATTTTTGACCCGTATGTAAAATCAAAAACAAAATCTCCCCATTTCTTTATCCTATAATGCTTTTAGGAACAGTATCTTCTGAAACCACCGAAAACATTAATATATATTGACAAGGAAAAAGAATTTTAGTATATTTCTTAATAGGAGATTTTATTAAACTTTAAAAGGAGGTAGTAGATGAACAAAGCTGAATTCATCGAATCTGTCTACAAAAATGGTAGTTATTCAACGAAAGCAGAAGCGGCCAGAGCTTATGACGCGGTTGCAGAATCTCTCGTTGGACGGCTTACAAAAGGCGCGGCAAAAGACAGAGTTATCCGTCTTCCTGAGCTCGGTACTTTCCAGATGAAAACAAGGAAAGCAAGAACCGGCAGAAATCCGCAGACAGGTCAGAGTATAAAGATCTCTGCGAAGAAAGTTGTCACTTTCAAGTCAGGTAAAAATCTTTCAACAAGTCTTTAATCAGTTTTTGATTATAAGCATTAAAGCGGTTTCCGTTTAGTTGCGGAAACCGCTTTAATTTTAATTTAGCGGGTATTTGTATATGTACATAACAGCCATAGTTTTACTTTTGATATTCGAGATTCTTGGGTTATAATGTATGAAATATTTTTGGCATTATATTAAAAAACGGGAGAAGAGTATTTATGATCATATTAGATCAAGTAGCGGGCTTTGTTAACGGGCAGGTTTTAGGGGATGGCAATACGGAAATTACGGGACTTTCTCGTATTGAGATGGCAAAAAAAGGGGATATTACTTTTGCTATGGACCCGGAAGAACTGGGAAAAGCGGAAAAAAGTCAGGCTTCTTGTATCCTGACTGCCGAAGACACTAAAAATTGCGCCAAGCCGGTATTGAAAGTCGATGATATGAAGATGGCTATAACCGTTATTTATAACGCGATGCTTACCGAAAAAAAACCCGCCGCCGGCAGGATCAACGAAACGGCCGTTATTTCTGATACCGCTGTTCTCGGAAAAAATATTTCTCTTGGCCCATGGGTATCTATAGGCGGTAAAACCGTAATAGGCGATGGTGCGTCTATTTCCGCTAATGTTGTGATAGGCGATAATTGTGTCTTGGGAAACAATGTTGTTATATATCCTAATGTAACTCTTTACAACGGTATAATAATAGGGAATAACGTTATTATTCATTCCGGAACGGTTATCGGCGCAGATGGATTTGGTTTTGTCCCTAAGGGAGACAAGATATATAAAGTACCTCAGCTTTGCGGTGTAAAGATCGAAGATGACGTAGAAATAGGAGCTAATGTATGTATTGACCGGGGAGCTTTTACCGACACAGTCATAGGTAAGGGGTCGAAGTTAGACAATCTTATACAAATAGCTCATAACTGTAAGATAGGTAATAACGTTCTAATAGCGGGACAGTCGGGTATAGCAGGAAGTACCGTTATAGGAGATAATACCATGATGGGAGGGAATGTCGGCATAAGTGATCACGCGGAGATAGGAAAGAACGTGAAAATAGCCGCGAAAAGCGCTGTCATGGGAAAAGTCAAAGATGGTTCTGTTATCATGGGATACCCGGCGATAGAGGCGAAAGAATATTTGCAGATCCACGCTTTAATGAACGTTCTTAGGAAAAAATCCAAACAGTTAAGAAGTTTATTGAGAAAGGATAAATAGCAGGTGACGTTTCATGTTTTGGAGGTAATAAGATGATAATATTGACGGGAGGAGCAGGTTTCATAGGAAGCTGTTTTTTATGGAAGCTTAATCAAGAAGGTATTAGTGATATAATAGTTGTTGACCACCTGGATAATACGGACAAGTGGAAAAATCTGGTAGGGAAGAAGTTCCTTGACTATATACAAAAAGATGATTTTTTTGAGATGGTCAGGACCCATAAGTTACCTGTTCCCGAGTACGTTATACACATGGGCGCATGTTCGTCGACCACCAATACCGATGGAAATTATTATATAAAGAATAATTACGAATATTCCAAGACTCTTGCGGAGTGGGCGTTGTCTAACGATGCATATTTCATGTACGCGTCTTCCGCTGCGACATACGGGGACGGTAAGCAGGGGTATGAAGATTCAGAAAGAGCTCTTTATGATCTAGTTCCCCTAAACATGTACGGATATTCGAAACATCTTTTCGATCTGTGGGTAGCCAATAACAATATGCTGGATAAGGTAACGGGATTGAAATTTTTTAATGTATTCGGTCCCAATGAGTATCATAAAGGAGATATGCGTAGTGTTATTTGCAAGGCTTTTCCCGTTCTCAGAGATGAAGGAAAGATAAGGCTTTTCAAGTCATATGTAAGTGATTACGCTGACGGGGAGCAGAAAAGGGATTTTGTTTATATAAAGGACGTAGTTAATATTATGTTTGAGTTAATGAAGGAACCGGGAATAAAAGGTATTTTTAATATAGGTACTTCTGAGGCCAGGAGCTGGAATGATATCTCAGGCGCCATGTTTAAAGCGCTTAACAAACCGTCCGTTATAGAATACATAGATATGCCGGAAACTTTAAGGCCTAAATATCAGTATTTTACTCAGGCAGACATGAAAAAGCTGAAAAAAACAGGGTTGAATTTTAGTTTCGGATCTCTTGAGGAATCTGTCGCCGATTATATCGGGTATTTGAAGGCCGGTTCTTATCTTTAAGCTTATATCTTAATGAATATCCTTTTTATCGGATCAAACACGGTGATCTGATTCCTTCCGTTATTTTTTGATTCATACAGCGCGTGATCCGCTTCACTTATAAGATATTCCGATCTGTAATCTGTATGTCCGTCATAAGAGGCTACGCCCATACTTAGAGTAAGATGTACTTTTTTATGTTCTACTTCCAATAGAGTATTCTGGACTTTCTCTTTTATCCTGCCGGCGATATCAACCGCTTGATCTGTCAGGTTCTTAAGCCGGTTTGCAACGGAGCGGATCTCTTCGAACCCTGCTTCCATAAGCAGTATCGCGAATTCCTCGCCGCCGTATCTGGCTACGACATCAAAAGTCCTTACATTGGATTTTATTATGTCAGCAACGGTTTTCAGGGCTTTATCCCCCGATAAATGTCCAAAGTTGTCATTAAACTGCTTGAAATGGTCGATATCGCACATAATGAGAGAAATGGGCTGTTTATATCTTTGAGCCCGCATAACTTCTTTTTTGAGATAAGTCTTAAAATATTTCTGAGTGAATAGATTTGTGAGTCCGTCATGAGTGGCCTGGTATTCCGCTACACGTTTATCATGTTCTATTTTAGCGCTGTATTCCCGGAATATCAGCAATGATAAAAGCAGAAAAAGTATTATGGCGAAAAATATTTTGGTCAGAGAAAGCATATCGTTATATTCACTTAGCCCTTTTTCATACTCTTTATTTATATCATATATTATAAGCGTACCAATATCCTGATTTCCGTATTTTATGGGATATACGTATTCAGCTTTGAGAATATCAAGTTTTTTTACGTCTTTAAGGATGCTGTGCATAACACCTTTTTTATCCCTATATACAAAGTTTACGCTTAAAAATGGGATATCGTCATATTTCCTGACGAATTTATCTATTAACGGGATGGAGGGAAGAGGTACTTCCTGTTTGAAACTCTGGTAAATCGAGGCAGATAGCCGTTCAGCTCTTTCGAGATTATAACTGGAAGGCTTATCTATGAAATATTTCTGCATTATAGTGCTTTGGGCGTTAAGAAGAAAATTGAACAGAAACCAGCTGAGCAGGGAGAGCAGTATGAGGTATCCGATGAAACGAGTTTTTAAAAACGATATTTTCATATTATATCCGGTTATAGTCCGCAGTTTTTACTATTATATATTAGGAAAAGCAAAAATCAAAATAAATGTTCCTTTTATCCGATATGATTTGAAAATCACATTATGATATGCTATAGTTCTTTCTGTCGAATAAACGCGAAAGGAGCGATATATTATGCGGGAAGATACTTATACGGCAAAAGAGATACTTCAGCTTGCCATACGGGCAAAAGCAAAGGCAGTGGATCTTTATCTTGTCCTGGCCAGGAACAGTGAGAACTATCATGTGGGCAGACTTTTCACAGAGCTGGCTAAAAGCGGGCAGAAATATAAGATGCATCTTGAAAAGATACTTGCTCAACTGGATGCCCGGCAGCAGGAAGAAGC
>CAYMTI010000055.1:0-7043 GCA_964393315.1 uncultured Planctomycetia bacterium | reverse complement strand
CGATTTATTTGAACTCTACGTTCAGCATATGTACCGAACAGCTTATACACGGGTCATACGCCCTTACGAGCATTTCCGACAGAAGCGTTATCTCTTCTTTTGACTTATCCAGAACTTCAGGAATAAGTTTCCGCATATCCATATCCACATTAGCCAGATTCTGGTTAGTAGGGATAACACAATTCGCGTTCTCAATCACACCCCTGTCATTAACAGTATAATCATGGACAAGAAGCCCTCTCGGGACCTCTACCGCGCCTACCCCTCTGCCTCCCTTGACCGTAAAATCAGGCCATTCATCGGTAGTAGGCCAACTTGTGACCACGTCATCGTAATCCACGCCGTTGTCAAGAAAATGATCGATTATCCGTACTGAATCATAAGTGCAATGTGCTATCTCAACTACCTGCGCGACGGTATTCAAGAAAGAATTATAACAGGGCACTTTAAAGTTAAGCGCGGAAGCGACCGATTTAGCTTCGTCATTCAGCTTGTCAAAATTCACGTTACATCTGGCTAGCGCGCCGACCATATACGAAGCCCTTTTATTCTTTGAATGTTTCGCCGTCGAATGATCCGAGTGGAACTCATGGATGATCTCCTTATAATCTCTCGGATCGATATTCCCTTCCAGATCAGTCGTTGTGATATCACCTTCATAAAGCGCGTATTCGGAAGGATGTGTTAGTGCGACATATTCCGTTTCTCTTTCGAACTCAGGAAGCTTAAGGGTCGAGAAGATATTCACAGTCTCATTCAGATCGTCTATCTGGCTGAGAAGGATACTTTTCATCTCTTCCAGTTCTTTCCTGGTAGGAAGCTTTGTCCATCCCCGGGGACAAACAGTTATCGGATGTGTATGCCGGCCGGCGAGTATAGCGCACATATCGTTGTATTGTTTCTTCATTCTTAAAGCCCGCAAGACCACTTCCTTATGGCTAGATACCAGCGGTAGAACGCTCGGCGCCCCCAGAGCATCGGGAGCTACCAGAAAATACGCATGCAGCAAATGACTGTCCAGGGTCTCAAGATTGAGTATGAGTTTCCTGAACATCTTTGTCTGTTCACTGACCTCATAACCGATAGCGTCCTCAGCTGCCCGCACGGAAGCCATACAATGTCCCGTCGAACATATGCCGCAGATCCTTGAAGTTATGTGCTGAACCTCAAAAAGACTCCGGCCTTTCACCATTGCCTCAAAGAAACGGGGAGCTTCCACTATGTTGAGTTCGCACTTTTCCATTTTCCCTTCTTTGATGTTTATCAATATGTTCCCGTGTCCTTCTACCCGGGTAACATGTTCGACATTAATATTCAGATCTTTTTTCGCTAAATTCTCAGCCATTTTTTTTAACCTCCATTTTGCAAGAATTATAGAGGTCGAACCTCTGTTTCAATTCCTCGACCGTATATCCGTGTTTTTTTAATATATCCATCTGCCCTTCTTCAGCGGGGTTATCAAGAAGGCCCCGGCAGCTGTAACAGGTATTACCGTAACTCGGACACCATGCGTTACAACCGGCTCTAGTTATAGGCCCCATACACACCTGGCCTTTTTCAAAAAGGCATACATTCTCTTTCATTTTACATTCTACGCACACCGCATGTTTGGGCGGCACATATCCCTTACCCAGAAGAATGCCTTTAACGGCTTTCAATAGTTCATCCGGATTAACAGGACAGCCGTGTATGTAATAATCGACCTTTACAACGGCATCCACCGGCCTGGGCGCTCCAGCGTCCAGTGGAAAAGTCCTTCCTGCGTATACTATTTCTTTAGCCTCTTCCTGCGTATACCTTTTTCTCAAACCGTTAACCCCGCCTATAGTAGCGCAGGAGCCGTAGGCGATCAGTATTTTCGAGTTCTCCCTTATTTTCTTAACTCTTTCCTCATCTTCTTTCCTGGTGATAGAACCTTCAACGAAAGCTATATCATAATCGTCGCTTTTTTCAGAAATAGCCTCGCGAAAATTAACTATGTCACAATGTTCAAGTATTCCGAGAAATGCCTCGTTCAGGTATGTCACCTGTAGCTGGCAGCCTTCACAGCAGGCAAAGTCAAAAAATGCTATACGTACTTTCTTTTTATCTTCGCTCATAGTGCTTCCTCCAATCCCTTTAACTCATCATAAGTAAAAGTAGGCCCGTCCTGACAGACATATTTATCGTTTATCTGGCAGTGACCGCATTTTCCCAAACCGCATTTCATCCGCCTTTCCAGCGAAAGTATTATCTGTTTCCCCGGCAGACCTTTTTTAAGAAGTTCCGCCACAACAAACTTATACATGATCGGAGGACCGACAACAACGGCATAAGTACGGTTTATATCTATGTCAACACCCGGGATAAGTGTAGTAATGACCCCGACATTACCTTGCCAATCCGGATCGGCCTTATCAACCGTACATGAATAATTAATATCGGTCATCCTGTTCCATTCGTCTATCTCATTTGTAAAAAGCCTGTCCTTAGGTTCTTTACATCCCAACAGGATACTCACATCTCCGAAATCTCTCCTTCTGTCGATAACGAAGTTTATAAAAGACCTTAAAGGCACTATCCCCAATCCTCCCGCGACCAGGATAAGATCGTTACCCTTAAGTTCGTCTACCGGGAACGGCCTTCCGAAAGGACCTCGAACTCCTATTTTATCCCCCACATCAAGTTTGTGCATCGCGTTTGTGAACATACCGACGTTCCTCACACAAACCTCAAAACTTTCCTTTTTCTTTTTTGTAGGCGACGAACTTATGGAGATGGGCGCTTCTCCTATACCGAAGATCGAGAACTGTACGAATTGACCCGGCAAGCTTCCCAGTTCTTTCCCTCCCTCAAGTTCTATCTCAAAGAACTTCTCCTGTTCCGTCATCTGTTCGGCTCTGATTATCGTCCCCTCCATAGGCGAGTACAGAGGATCGATCGCGATCTTTTCCGCTTTTGAATTTTTCCCGCAACAATCACACATTTTTATACTCCTTTGTAAGGTCGTTAACTGTTTCGATCAAACTTATATCCGCCACACAGGCACGGGTACATCTGCCGCATCCGGTGCAGAAATTTTTATTATATTTCTTTACCGGATAATTGAATTTACGGTAGAACCGGTGCCGCTGTCTAGAATCCCTTCCTTCCCTGAAGTTCTCTCCTCCGGCAACCTCCGCAAACTCTTCCAGCTGGCAGGAATCCCAAATTCTTTTCCTTTCTCCTCCGGTAATATCAAGCTTGACATCATCCTGTATATCAAAACAATAACATGTAGGGCACACCGCCGTACAATTACCGCAGGACACACATTTTTTCCCTACAGCTTCCCAGGTAGCAGCATCGTACATCTTATCAAATATCCCGGGAAGCTCCATAAAATCAGCGTCAAGTTTCTTATCGAATCTTGCTTCTTTTTCCTCTCTGATCTTCTTTAAACGGGATTTTATCTCCGCCTCGTCTTCCGTATTGAATATGGGAGAAGACTCGATGATCTCTGCGCCTGCCGAAGAGTTGACATGAACGATGTATTTGTCCCCCGAATCCGAAAGCATCATGTCATATCCGGCCTTGGGTTTATGGGTATCCATATCTCGGCATGTCGCATGTTCATCGCAGGGAGACATGCATTCGTATCCTATTATCATCAGAGCACCCCTTCTCTTCTTGTAATAAGGATCGGACGGATCATTATGAAAAACCGCGTCCAGGCATTCCATCCCGTCAATATCGCAGGTATGCACCGCAAAAACTGCTACAGGTTCAAGCTCTAGCGCCGTATCCTTTATCCTGGTCTCACCCATCTTGAAAGTCCCCAGGGTCTCTTCCTGCGGAAAAACATATTTTTTAGGAGGCAAGATGGTAGGAATATAATCCATACTCACCTCACCTATGCCTTCCACTTCCGCGAAAACAAACTTGTTTTCTTTTTTTACCGGAGCTACCACTTTTCTTTTAACCTTCAGAAGATCTATAAACTTACCAAGATCCTCCTTTTCCAAATAGGCATATCTCATACTTGATTCTCCTTTTTATTTTGTATTTTCGTCTTTATCCACCCCATAAAATCACTTACACCTTCTCCCGTTTTGCAGGACATCTTAAAAATATCGATACCGGAATTCAGATCTTTTATAGAACTCTCGCAGAAATCCATATCAAAATCCGTAAACTCAATAAGATCCGTTTTATTGATTATGACAAGCTCGCTTTCCCGTACCAGCATAGGATATTTGATCGGTTTATCATGACCTTCAGCGGTACTAAAAAAAGCCACTTTCAGATCTTCGCCCAGATCAAAAGACGTAGGGCATACCAGATTCCCCACATTTTCGACTATAACCAGATCGTTACTATCCAGATCTATGTTTTCCAGTGACTTTTCAACAAGCTTAGCGTTAATATGACATGCCCCTCCGGTGTTTATCTGTATGACAGGAAGGTCAAGCGCGTCGAGACGTTCAGCGTCCCTGGAAGTAAAACAATCGCCTGTGATCACCGTAAGCTCTATCCCTTCGGCTTTCATTTCGGGCCCGGCTTTTTCCAAAAAAGAAGTTTTCCCCGATCCCGGAGACGATATTATATTTATCATCAATGTTACCGTTTTCGCGAGACTGTCCCTTATTCCGTCCGCTACGTTATCATTCGAACTCAATATATTTTCTTTTATTACCTTGAACCCCATATTACCACTCTATCCCCTTCAACACCAATTCGTCGCCCGATATCATTTCAACTTTATCACTATCACATCCCGGACATTTGAACCTGTCCGGCTGTATCTCATGTTCCTCCCCGCATACTTTACATTTTATTTTCACGGGCAATTCCGTTATCTTAAGCTCCGCTTTTGTCAGTTTATCACTTTTTGGGATATTCTGAAACCCCGTGATCATTATCTCCGGCACTATGTACCTTAGTTTCCCAACTTCCAGAAAAACGGTTTTTATCTGCCCTATATCATCGGAGTCCACTTGTTCCTCAAGTATAGAAACCACGTTTTCCATTATTTTTATCTCATGCATAATACACCCGGCAATTTAACATATCCTCGGAAGATGTTCCGCCGTCAACATATCGATCATTCTTGTAACCCCGTAAATTGTACGAACACATACTTTTTTTATATTGTCCGCAGTTATTTCTCCGATGATCTCGGCATCTTTACCGTACTTATTGCCTCTCAACACAGACAAACAATCGTTCGCCTCGGACGGATCCACCACTATTACTACCTTACCCTCATTTGCCATATACAGAGGGTCCATTCCCAGAAGTTCACAAGCGCTTCTAACCCCGGTCGAGACCGGGATGTTCTTTTCTTCCAGCAGTATCCCGAAATCCCCTTCCATAGCTATCTCATTCAACGTAGTTGCCAACCCCCCTCTTGTGGGATCTCTCATGAACTTTATCTGATCCACTTTTTTTAATGCATCTTTTATCATTAAATTAAGCGGAGCGCAATCCGAAAAGACCACTGACTCAAAATCCAGTTCTTTTCTACGGCTCAATATAGACAATCCGTGGTCCCCCACCGTTCCGCTCACAATGATCTTATCTTCCGGACGGATCTTATCTATCCCCAACTCCCTTTGTGCCGCCATATTCCCGATACCGCTGGTATTTATGAAGATCCCGTCAGCCTCCCCTTTTTCCACAACTTTGGTATCCCCGGCAACCACTTTCACTCCGGCTTCCGCCGCGGCTTCCGCCATAGACTTAACAATAGTTTCAAGTTCCTTCAGGGAGAACCCTTCCTCGATTATAAAAGAACAGGTCAGATATAGAGGTTCAGCCCCGCTCACCGCAAGGTCATTCACCGTTCCGCAAACCGCTATTTTACCTATATCCCCGCCCGGGAAGAAAAAAGGATCGACTACAAAAGAATCCGTAGTAAAAGCTATTTTACCGGGTCTCATTTCGACCAGCGCTGAATCATCAGCCCTATCAAGGATCTCATTCCCCAGATACCTGAAGAAAACGTTCTTGATAAGGTCATGAGTAAGTTTACCACCGCTTCCATGTCCTATAGTTATTCTATCCATTTTTATACTCTACCCTCGGAAACCCCGGATCTAATTGCCGTATCTGAACCATGCCGCGCAGGCGCCTTCGCTGGAAACCATACAGGCTCCTTTCGGCGTTCCAGGAGTACAGGCTGTTCCGAACAGGACACATTCCTCCGGGTCTTTCGCTCCCTTAAGTATCTCGCCGCAAATACAATCCTTATTTTTACTAGAACTTCCGACCTTTATATCAAATTCTTTCTCGGCGTCAAAAAAAACATATTTTTCATTCAATTTAAGACCGCTTTCCGAAATAACTCCTAACCCCCGCCAGACCGCGTCCGCCGGCGAAAAAACTTCACACATAACCTTCTTTGCCTTTACGTTACCTTCCGGCTTTACGGCCCTTTCATATGCGTTTACCAGACCGGGTTTCCCGGAGGCAAACATCTCGGCAAGCTCATATACCGCTCTCAGTATATCCACCGGCTCGAATCCGGAAACGCAGCAACAGATCCCAGTTTTTTCGATCAGCGTACGGTATATATCCATTCCCGTTATTGCAGTCACATGGCCAGGGCACAACAGCCCGTCTATTCTGGAGTTTTCCGCAGCTAGTACGGCGTTAAGCGCTGCCGGCATGGTTTTATTCAGAACAAGAACAAAAAAATTATTCAAACTTTCTCCTGCAGCCTGCATGACCGCCGCAGCTATCGTAGGCGCCGTTGTCTCGAAGCCTATGCTTATAAAAACTACTCTTTTCCCCGGGTTTTCTCTTGCTTCCGTCAGGGCATCCTGAACAGAATATACTGTTCTTATATCGGCGCCGTCCGCTTTTTTCCCCGCGAGTGTACTATCTGTCCCCGGGACATATACCATATCCCCAAAAGTACATATCTCTGTATCCGGAATAGAGGCCAAGAAAACTACTTTATCTATATCTTCTTCAGAAGTAACACAAACAGGACATCCCGGCCCCGAGAAAAATCTAATATTTACCCCGACAAGTATGTATATAACGCTCATCCTTATGATCATGGTATGTCCGCAGCAAAC
>CAYMTI010000054.1:0-7081 GCA_964393315.1 uncultured Planctomycetia bacterium | reverse complement strand
ATCTGTGAGATCATGAGCGAGGACGGTACCATGGCCAGAATGCCAGAATTGGGTTCTTTCGCTGAAAAACATAAAATTAAGCTTTGTACTATAGAAGACCTTATAAAATACAGAAGAGAGAAAGAACATCTTATTGAAAAAATAGCGGAAACCAATCTTCCTACTCCTCTTGGAGAGTTTAAACTTATCGCGTTCAGGTCCATGATAGACGATTATCAGCATCTCGCTTTAATAAAGGGCGATATTACAACAGGTGAACCCCTGGTAAGAGTACATTCCCAGTGCCTCACAGGAGATATTTTCGGGTCTTTAAGATGCGACTGCGGTGCGCAGCTGCACAAAGCTATGAGTATTATCCAGAAAGAAGGGAAAGGTGTAATTTTATATTTATCCCAGGAAGGCAGGGGAATAGGGATCTTAAACAAGCTAAAAGCATATGAACTCCAGGATCATGGTTTTGACACGGTAGAAGCTAATGAGAAACTGGGGTTTAAAGATGATCTAAGAGATTACGGTATAGGGGCCCAGATACTTGTCGCTCTGGGCTTAAAAAAAATAAAGCTTTTGACAAATAATCCACGAAAAATAATCGGGCTTAACGGTTATGGATTAGAAATAACCGACAGAATATCCATTGAGATAAAGCCCGTTGACAAGAATAAGTTCTATCTTAAAACTAAAAAGGAAAGAATGGGACATGACCTTAAACATGTCTGATAAAGGGGCCGAAGGCCCCGAAAAAAAAGGAAAGGAAACAGGGAGCCGAAGGCGACGTTAGGGAAACCTCAGGTTTCCTCTTAACGGTTTTTGGCAGGACGAGGTTTTTCAAGAACGGTCGTAGTGAAAAAGTATAAATGGATGCAGATACAAGGCCTGAGGAGAAAAATGATTGAAGACGCATAGAAATACGCCGAGATCATTTTTAGACGAAAACGCGGTAGATGCGATCATTTATGCTTTAGTAATAGACAGGTATTGAAAGATCCGGACCAGTCCCGAAGGGATCGCAGGGCGTGAGCTGACCTATTAAGGCGCCCGGAGAACAAAAACATACTAGAGGAGGTAAATATGTCAAAGGTTAATTCTATTACCGGTAAAATGATCGTGAAAGGGAAAAGTTTCGGTATAGTAGTATCCCGTTTTAACGAGTTTATTTCGGAAAAGCTTTTAGACGGGGCTATAGATACTCTAATAAAACATGGTGTGCCAGAAAGTGAGATAACGGTAGTATGGACACCCGGATCGTTTGAGGTCCCGATGCTAGCTAAAAAATTAGCGGAATCTAATAAATATAACGCCATTATTTGCCTGGGAGCTATTATCCGGGGAGAAACACCTCACTTTGATTTTATAGCGTCAGAGGCCGCGAAAGGTGTCGCTAGCGTATCCATGAATTCGGACGTTCCCTGTATTTTCGGTATAATAACTACGGATAATCTTGAACAGGCACTTGATAGAGCCGGCACTAAAAGCGGGAATAAAGGCAGAGATGCAGCTATCAGCGCAATAGAAATGAGCGATCTTTATTCACAAATCAAGTAAACGGAAAAATCATGCGTAAAAGAAGCCTAGCCAGAGAAATCGTTTTAAAGATATTATACGCCAGTGATATACGGCAAGAGGATATTCAGGCCTGTTCACATAAATACTGGAACGAAAATAGCAAAAAAAAATCCAGCGGCGGAGTAAGAGAGTTTTCGGATTTCCTTATCAGTGGAATAAGTCCTAATATAGATAAGATAGATAAAATTATCTCCAAATATGCTGATAATTGGAAAATTTCCCGTATGGCTACCATAGACAGGAATGTTTTGCGTATGGCATGTTATGAGCTGGTTTTCGTTGATGAGATACCTCCGAAGGTATCTATAAATGAAGCCATTGAAATAGCAAAAAAATACGGGGATAAAGATTCCGGGAAATTTGTTAACGGCATCCTTGATAGGATAAACAAGGAAGAGGATGAGATCTTAGCCGAAATATAGTTTATTTCCAGAGGAATATTATGAAAAAGATATCAGCGGATCTCCATATTCATACTTCTTATTCTGACGGTGTTTTCTCTCCGGAAGAAGTAATTAAAAAAGCCTCAGATCTGGGCCTGCGGGCGGTTGCTATAACAGATCATGATTGTATCGACGGGGTCTCCGAGGCCCTTGCCGCGGCTGCCGCCACAGATATTGAAGTCGTTCCGGGTGTTGAGATGTCTGTTTTTATTGAAGATAAAGAAGCACACCTCATAGGATATTTCATTAATACTGCCGATCCCAAACTTATTGGTTATCTTGAAAGCTTCAAGACAAAAAGACTGGAACGGATCAAAAAAATGCTCTCACTTCTAACAGAACAGGGAATAGATATTCCTCTTGGACTTTTAAAACCCAATGTCAATAAAGGATCGATAGGCCGGCTTAATCTTGCGAAAGCTTTAGTGGCCTCGGGTGTTGTCGGAAGCGTAAAAGAAGCTTTTGACCGTTACATCGGGACCTACAAAAACTGCTACGTGCAGCACGAAAAAATGCCTTACGATAAATGTATAGATCTCATAAAGAAAAACGGAGGAGTACCTGTCCTGGCCCATCCGGGTACTATAAAAGATACGGCATGTATCCAAAAATGTATTTCCGCCGGCATAAAAGGTCTTGAGGTATATCATCCAAAACATAAACCTCACCAGGTCCTCAAGTATGAAAATATCGCCCGGGAAAATGGCCTCATTTGCACAGGCGGGTCGGATTGTCACGGTATCAGCATTAAAAATGGTCTGCTCCTGGGAACAGTAACGGTCAATTATCATACCGTGGAAAAATTAAAACAAGAAGCGGGGAGATCGTAATGCCCGGACATGATTATATGCATTTAGCCCTAAATTTAGCATCAAAAGCCAAGGAAAGAACATACCCCAATCCCATGGTAGGTGCAATAATAGTAAAAAATGGTAGGATCGAAGGACGGGGCTATCATAAAAAAGCCGGATGCGATCATGCCGAAGTAATGGCAATAAAAAACGCGGGCACCCGTTGCAGAGGCGGAGAAATGTACGTTACCCTCGAACCCTGCGATCATTGGGGAAGAACTCCGCCATGCACGGAGACTATTATAAAAAGCGGGATCAAACATGTAATAATAGGTATGCTTGACCCCAACCCTGTTAACACAGGAAAAGGAATAAAAAAATTAAAACGTAGCGGGATAAAGATCTCTATGGGACGATATGAAAAAGAGATCGCTTTTTTGAACAGAAAATATATAAAATCAATTACTACCGGGATGCCTTATATAACTCTTAAATCAGCACAAACACTTGACGGCAAAATAGCGGCTCGAGACGGAAGTTCAAAATGGGTCTCAAACAATCGGTCCAGGAACTACGCCAAAAGATTAAGATCCCGATATAACGCTATCATGATAGGAACAAATACTTTAGTGAATGATGACCCATTTTTACTTGATGAAAAAAAGTCAGGATATAATGTATGCCGTGTTGTAATTGATTCGTCCCTGAAGATCCCTTTATCTTCAAACATTATAAAAACATCTGAAAAGTCACCTGTTATTATAGCGACAACGGAAAAAGCCCCACAAAACAAAATATCAAAATTAAAAAATATAACCGGGGTTCAAGTCATACAACACCGGTCAAAAAAAGGCCGGGTTTCACTATTGCCGTTGTTTAAAGAACTCTACAAACGTGGATTAATTAACGTTCTGGTCGAGGGCGGCGGCGAACTGGCCGGCAGTCTGCTTGATGCTTCATTAATAGATGAAGTTATGTTCTTTGTCTCTCCCAAACTTCTCGGCGGAGATAAGAATTCCATCAAAGGCAAAGGGGTTTCGACGATCAATAAGGCTCTGGAACTTAATAATATTTCCATAAAAAAAATATCGGAAGATCTGTTGATAACCGGTGTTGTAAATAATTAAATGAGCGCGGGTTGATATGTTTACGGGTATAATTAAAGAAAAAGGCACAGTAAAAAAGATATTTCGATCAGGACGGGAATATAAGATAGAGATAACAGCCGATAGTGTAGGAAATGGTCTTGATTTAGGAGCCAGTATCGCTGTAAACGGGGTTTGCCTGAGTCTAGTCGAAAAAAAGAAAAGATCTCTGGTATTCGATATAGTCAAGAACACCTATGATCTTACTAACCTTAAGAGGGTAAAAAAATCCAGCCCAGTTAACCTTGAAGAAGCTTTGAAAGCCGGCGACGATATAAGCGGACATATGGTAAGCGGGCACGTGGATGCTGAAAGAAAAATATTGAAAAACCAAAGATCATCCTCTGGATGGATCCTTGATATTGAAACATCTTCTTCAGATAATGATCATATCGCCCCAAAAGGGTCTATAGCGATCGACGGGATAAGTCTTACCATAAGCGAAATAAAACCGGGATATTTAAGGATATTCTTAATCCCGCATACTTTGGAAAATACCACTTTATCCAATAAAAAACCCGGTGATTTCGTTAATATTGAATTTGATATGTTATCGAAATATTCAAAACCCGACAGGTCAGCTATTTCCAGAGATTTTCTGGCTAAACGAGGTTTCATATAACAAATACATCAAAAACCACTATTATATATTGTTTTTTCCTGAAAATACGGTATCTTTTAAATAGATCATCTGTACGAAAAAAGTGAACGGTAAACAGTGATGAGTTATCAGTAAAGGGTGAAAGCGGCAAGGAAACTCCAAACTGATGGGACAAAAGCATACTAGAGGAGGAAAAATGAAGAAAGCGCTTCTTTTGACATTTGTTGTGGTCTATGTTCTATCCATGGCGGGATCTGCACTTGCCGCAGAAAGCAGGACGTGGATGCCTTTAGAAAAATTAGGGCGGGGAATATCCAATATTGCAACTTGCCCTCTTGAAATAGGAAAAAACGTAGAAGCCGCGAACGAATCGGATGGGATCTTTGCCGCATATTCCTGGGGATTACTAAAAGGAAGTGCTGATACTCTGGTAAGAGCGGTGGTGGGCATATATGAAGTTGTGACTTTTCCGTTGCCCGTACCGGCGGATTACGCCCCGATCCTTACTAATCCCGAATACTTTCTGAAGGACAACAAAGAATATTAACCTTATAATGTCTCTTTTCCCAGAAACAAGCTGATAAGATATCGGCCTGTCTTTTTTTGATTTTCATTTCTTGACCGCTAATTACATTAATGATATTATTAACACTGACATTTTCATCGGGGCGTAGCGCAGCCTGGCAGCGCGCCACGTTCGGGACGTGGAGGTCATGGGTTCGAATCCCATCGCCCCGACCATGTTAAACAACGGAATGGGAGAATAAGAACGGCCTATATGGATAAAAAACAAAGTATTCATGTTTTTTTTAGCGGGCACGTGCAGGGAGTGGGGTTCCGTTTTACCACCGAAAGACTAGCCGAAAAATTCGGACTTGCCGGATTTGTGAGAAACCTTTCTGATGGCAGAGTTGAACTGGTTTGTGAAGGAGAAAAAACTGTCCTGAATAATTTTTTAGCAGAGCTTGAGGGAACAATGCGCGAATATATAAGCGATTACTCAACAAAATGGGGTAAAGCTAATAACCTTTTTTCCTCTTTTCACATAAGATTCTAATAGGGAGAGATCAAATGAATAAGAAACTATGTGTATCACTAATCTGCCTTATGGTCATGCCGTATATGCTTTCGGGTTGTGCTGATTTTCAGAAAAAGTTCATCCGGAAGAAAAAAGAATACAACGGGCCTCCCAGGTATTACGCCGTGAAAGAATATGATATTCATCCGAGCATAGAGCTTTACCAGAAAAGATATATTTACTGGAAAAACTGGCATAGAGAACTTTTAACCGATATCCGGGACGCTAACAAAAAAAAGTCCAGAACAGACATAGAACAGGCTATCTCCAACTTGTGGGACATGAAAAGAATGCTTACCGATGAAAAAGGTGATGAATTACAAAAAGATATTGACCAGATGGAGGAACTGAAGGAAGTGATAACCAAACAAAGTATAACAATGGCCAACCAGGTTAAATTAAGAAGAAAACTTGAACTTCTGATGAGTGAGATAAAAAAGAACTTTTCATACCGCAAAGTGGGAGGCTATATAAGAAAAGACTTTAGGCAGGAGAACTATGATTAAAATTAAGCGCTTTTCGGTAGGCCCTCTTGAGACAAACTGTTACGTGGTAAGCGATAATACGGATAGAAAATCCGTTGTCATAGACCCCGGCCTACCGGAAAAAAAAATACTGGACTATATAACCGGTGAAAAACTTGACCCCGTTTACGTAATCAATACACATGGGCACGCTGACCATATCAGCGGTAATTATTTTTTTGATATTCCCGTTCTAATATACAGCTCTGAAAAAACTTTTTTGAACGATCCCAGGCTTAACTTGTCTTTTCTCTATGGAGGCACAGTCAAAACTTGTCCGGAAGTAACGGGGCTAAACGACGGAGAACTTATAAACTTCGGCTCTATTTCTCTGGAAGTCATACATACCCCCGGCCATACCCCCGGGGGCATATGCCTGAAATATAAGGATATCCTTTTTTCCGGAGATACACTTTTTTTTGAGGGAATAGGCCGCTCCGATTGCCCGGGCGGGGATAACACTGCCCTTTTAAATTCTATTAAAAGCAGGCTTATGATCCTTCCGGACGACACAAAAGTATATCCGGGACACGGTCCTGAAACGACCATAGGACATGAACGGGTTTCAAATCTTTTTTTGAATAAATAGAAAATTTTCACGATATGAAAACTGAAGAACTTATAGAACAGTTTATATTTTTTATGCAAGCGGAACGCGGAGTAAGCAAGAATACTATAGATTCCTATCGTAGAGACCTTAAAAAATTCATACTATATCTGGGCAAGATAAATAAAAAGAACAGTTTGAAGACGGTATCAAAGGATGATATCGTAGATTTCCTTATGCTTTTAAAGGACAATAAAATGGCTACTGCCTCCATCGCGAGAAATCTGGCTAGTCTTAAAACCTTCTGGAAGTTCATGGTTTCTGAACGGATCATGGAAGAAAACATCGCGGCGGTCATAGAACCACCGAAAATATGGAAATCTGTACAC
>CAYMTI010000053.1:0-7084 GCA_964393315.1 uncultured Planctomycetia bacterium | reverse complement strand
AGTTATCCCTTTTCTTTTATCCCCCCTCAGACACACTCAATTATACACTCCCTAAATTAAGGTTCGCGGGGGAGGATGTGCTTAAGGACAGACCTGGTTTCCAGGGTGATATTTCCGGGTGGGATTACAGGAAACTATCTGAATATCTTGTGGAGATACAGGCGAGGATGGAGCGGGATGTTACTGAGAGTGAACTGGCACTGGCTCTGTATAATTTTTCACGGAGGAAGGATATCTCAGAGACTGAGAAGAAAAGCGATATCGGAGCGATGAAACTCTTTTTTGGTTGGCAGGACAGGATAGACCCGTTGGGTAACGCGGCGTTAAATATCACCGGAAAAGAAGTGCTGGCCGGTGTGAGGCCGGGGATAGACGTGATACTGGACGAGAGGGGAGACCCGGGTGTCGAGTACGCGACAGCCATGCAGAAATTCTCTAAGAACATGAGAAAAACTTTCAGGAAGAACGGGGTTGAAGTGGTTTATAAAGCGATAGAGGATACGGATAAGATTGACGAGGTTTTGGAGACCGCTTTTGAGATCCTGCGCAGTAACAAGAAGAAACACCCTCTGATATTTTTTAAATATCTCACAGAGGAAGGGAAAAAGAAGGTTAAGGAATATCTTTCCACGCTTACTCCCGAACAGGCAGCGCTTTTGGCCATCGGCAAGAGCGATACCGGCGCGTCGGAGATAAAAGATTTTCGGGAGAACATACTGCGGCTCGTATATTTTGCCACTGTGATGCTTGATGACAAGCGTTCGCGGGAGTATTTTAACAGAAGCCCGGAAGATCTGGCGGAAATGCGGCGATTAAGAATAAGCTCATTGACCAGAAGCAGATTTTTTGATGAAGAGGAATTGTTTGAATATTTTGATGGGAATTTGTCGGGCGCTACAGCGGAGCAGCTCGAGGATTTCATGAAAAAAGTGATGACGGGAGAGATAGGGATAAAAATAACCCGGATCAATTTCAACGAGATAAAGGACTTATATGGAGCAATGAAAGAAGTGGAAAGTTCACTGTAAGCAAAGTCCTTAACCTATATTTCTTTCTTTTTTATTTTTTACTTGAAGTTCCCCGTGCGGAGTGATAGAATAAGGCAAAAGTAAAAAGTATGTAAAGCTGGATTATGTATCAGCCAATGGTGAATAAAGCTAATCTTTAGCATTGAAAGGTTTTTTATCTTGATGGACAAAGGGGGTAGCCCCGCGTATGTTTAAAAACCTTTTTTCTTCAAACTATTAGCATTTTCCTTTCATTTGTTAACGCATAATTCGGTATGAAGCAAGAATAGCCTTGCCGGGGGTAAAGATTGTGAGGGTTCGTTTAAGCGGTAAGATACTGCAACTTATTACAGTATTATTAATAAGCATTTATACACCAACATGTTCCGGTGTGACAGGGGAAATATTACCTGCCCAGGTAGGGTTCCGCGGTATGCTCGCACCCCAGCTTCGTTTCAAACCTATATGTGATGATGATATTGGTGATGCGCATATACTTGAATCTTTTATCCTGTTCAGACTTAAAAAATATCCCGGGTTGCTTGACATGGATCTTGACGTTGATCTTCAATCGGATCTTGATGTGGATCTTGACATGGGTAGAAAAAAAGAAATGGACGTATATTCAAGATTATCTAACCGGGACATTATAGCCCGATTTTCGAAGTCTCTCTCTCGTAATATAGATCAAGGTTTGTCAGAAAAAGATCTGGAAAAGGTTATCATGGTTCCATGTCTTGTAAACTACAGGGAATTTATCGCTTCAATACTGCTTTTCAGTAACGGATCAGTCAGTGTAAAAACGCGTCGTGTTTTCGATGGAGCGTACGAGAAGGATTTTCTGGAGGGTACGCTTATCTCCAGTATCGAACATGGTCTGGAAAATTCCGTGCCGGATTATGCCGCGGTCGATATTTCTGACGCGAGTGTAGCGGCTGTTATATCTTTTCTGGAGGCGGTTGATATTTACAGGTTGAAAGATATGTTTGTCGATATGGTTACTACCGGCCGTGTTTTTGTCTCTTCCGGGTCGGTGTTTGTCAGGGATGGGATAACCTTTAACGACTCTATGTCCCGGGAAGAAAGGTCCCTGAATATGCTTGAGCAGCTTCTCATGATGTCCAATGTCGGCGGATTCCGCTTTGTAAGGGAAGGTGTTTTATCCGCTTTCAGCCAATATATGTGTGATAGTGAAGGTTTTGATGCGAAAGCTTTTTGGAGTAAATATGGGATGATGCTATCTGTTATCGAAAACGGGCTGGCTAATGAGGGAGGTATCAGTTTTTCAAGGAGCGCCTATGAAAGTACTATCGATACGGATTTTGTGAAATACTCCGATTGCGAGGAAGCCGGCATTATGCGCGATATTACGACTGCCCTGGTCATTATAATGCATAACGAAATGAACGAATATAACCGTACTAAAGGGGATAAGGTGAAAGCTTTTCCCTATGAGCACTTTGATATCAAATATGATCAACTGTCGAAATATGTATTTCCGACTCTTGTTGTGAAACGGCCTGACGGGGTAGAGCGGCGAAAAGGTCAGATAATAGTGAACGAGAATTTTATAAAGGCGCTATATCTTCTAAGGTATCTCAGGGGAAAGGAAGGTGATGTTTTCAGTCTCCCGGAGTATGAATTTGAGTTCGAAGGAGAAGATAATGACGGTCTTTTTGACCCCGAGGAGGACAGAATACGAACCAAACAGTGTAAAGAAAGCGAACGGATAGGGAACCTGTATGATTCTATATTATATTCAACGATGCTTTTTGCTTTGCGGGGCTGTATGCGTTTTGATAACGGTGTAATTGTATATAGCGATGATCAGGAACGTGCCCAGGGTGAGAGGGGCAGGGAACGGCGCTATATGAACGTTCTGGCGATGGTTTACTTCTGGCTTACGGTAGTGGAGAACATAGATATGATCAATACCGATTATGTCAGCACCTTCTTGAGGGAACATGAACAGTTGACCCGAGGGCTTTCGAAGAAAGAGATAGACACACTTCCCGTGCATCTTATGGATATCATATTAGGTATAAGAGAGAAATTCAGGGAGAGCGATATCCCGTTGCCGGGATTACCCCGTGTTTTGATGTCCGCACCGACTCCGGGAGCGGTATATGGGATGATCAAGCACCGGTCATGTACTGTTTCGCGGAAGGATATAGTGACCGAGTTCCGGTCGAAAGACGAAAATATGGTATCACAAAGCCTTGAAGTGCTTCAAAAGACGGGGCTCATAAAGGTTGTATTTACTCGGTCTTCCGGTAAGATCGCCGGGGAAGAAAGGTTTATGGTCATACCGTTAAATGAGAGACAACGTGAAGATATACAAAGTCTGCTTGAAGAGTATGACCGGGATCCCGGGGGGATAGACATCGCCTCGCTGAGGGCAGAGGTTCTCAGGATCACTGATACTGTATGGGCTCATGAATTTTTAAAAGCTTCAGTGGATTGCGGCTTGGCCCGGGATGCCATAGCCGAGGGAAAGGAGATCATCCTGGCGGTAGAGACGGATTGGGTCCCGGGATGCCAACGTGATTTCATACAGGGACTTATTCAGCAGCTCGATAAAATTGACCATATAACGGTCATAAGAGGCAGCGCCGATGAACTTGCCGGAGAACTGAACAAAAGGGTCGATGGCGTGTGGACACCGTGGGATAATGTCGTCGTACTTGCAGGAGAAGATACCTTGAAGAGCAGGGATTTCGTGAATATCCGCAAGTATCATGATGTCCAAAAGAAAGGTTTTTTTGTTGGCATAGATCCCCGGGAACTTAGTTCATATTCCTACATCCGCATTATGCAGATGCTTTCGATGGCTGTGCGAATGTCAAGAGGATATTCACTTTCCACTTTTGATCATCCTAATATCAATGTAGTAAAGGTAGATGAACGTACCTACATATTCATTCCTCAGACAGAACCTCTTGACCTAACTCTGATGAAGTTGATATACGACGCTCAGAAGAAGATACTCGAGGCCGCGTAACAGGTAAAGAGAGTTCCTATTGTCAGGCCTTAGCGTTGCAACTTAAAAAGACGGCTGATATAAGTTAAGGAATATAGTCTCGGGGGAAAGTTGTTTTCAGAGGGTTTTACAGACAGACGAATTCGGGTTAAGGTGCCTTTTGCGTAAAAGATCTGTAGTAAGAGCATAAATGATCGCTCTTGCTATGAGATAAATCCAGTTAACCTTACTTCATATATCCTACTCGATTTTTAAAAATTACTTATCTAAAAGTCTCATCTAATAAGGCTTTTCCGGTTAGAGGGGTAGATTTTTCCCTGTAGTACCTATGCCCACGGCATAATAGTTGCGTAAATATGGTAATTGTTGTATACTTTCTAGGAAAAGGCTTGTACGCAATATTTCGCAAAAGCAAAGGAGGAAAGCAGTATGAAGAGGTTCATTGGTATTATGTCTATTTTTGTGGTTGTTTTTATGGTATGCGCGTGTTTTTTACCCCAGGTATCTATGGCTGATTTTAAAAAAGCGGCGAAAGATACAGGCAGGGCTTCTGTTAATTATCCGGCCAATGTTGTAAATGAATCGGCCCAAACGGTAGGTAGAGCGGTTAAAGGGACCGGGGAAATGGTCTATAACACCGGAAAAGCCACAGGTGAGGCGTTCGTAGGGAAGAGAAATCCTGCGGATATTTTGACCGAGTCAGCTGAGGGAACAGGTAAAACATTAAAGAATGCTACGGTTGAGACTTTGGAAATGCCGGTGAAGGCAGGTAAAAAGACGGCCGAACAGAATCAATAAGAAGTTGCGTTACAAAAGAAAGGGGCATAGGCAGAAAAACCTGTGCCCTTTCTTTTGTTAGTTGTAGTGTGGATTTACATGTTCAGGT
The DNA here is from genome assembly GCA_964393315.1 of uncultured Planctomycetia bacterium. Classification (GTDB taxonomy): domain Bacteria; phylum Omnitrophota; class Gorgyraeia; order Tantalellales; family Tantalellaceae; genus CAYMTI01. The sequence goes on along the minus strand of CAYMTI010000053.1, from coordinate 2,211 downwards.
AATATGCTGAATATTTTTTATAGACTTTGGCTTTTGAGTCTGTTTTTGAGGTTTTTTAAAAGATGTTAGGCATGAATATTTTGATAGGATCTGATTTTTTACAGAATAACTTCCATTTTTCATAATATAGACATAAATTATGACCGTTATTAAAGGTACTTTTTAGAGGTATAAATAAAGTTAAGATCCACGTTTATCTCCTCATAATTCTCCTTTTTTATTACATCCTTGGACATGATAAAAAAGAGTGTATTTGATCTATTGGTCTTTCAGCGCTTACTAATATTTCAATGATCTTATTTTTATTACAATTGCAGGTGTTCGCGTACAGGTAAAATATTTAAGCCGACGGAGTCTGCGCTTTTAAATTCGGATTAAAGCTTTATTTGTATGTCCTTGCAGTTCCCTGATCCGGATATTGGCGGTTATTTTAGAATTATTCATATTCGGGATATATAGCTTTACCAGTCTTATGATTTTTCAGGACATCTGTTTATGCGCTCATTGTTTTTGCCAGCATTAAATAATACGGATCGTAAGACGTATTAAGATGTAGATAAATAAAGGTATTTCATGAGATATCTTTTTTTATATTGAATTAATTTATGTATTGAACCAATTATGCATATACGGAAAGCATGTTGAAAAATTTTCGATCAAATAATGAAAATATTTAGAACAGCATATGAAACTTTTTCGCCGAGTAAAAGGTCAAAGATGATGTGCGGGAATAGAATTTGGTGTAAAAAGGTTTTTAAGAAGATTAAAGGAGGTTTATTATGAGAAAAAGAACAGTAAAAATAATTACAACGGGAATTATTTTAGGTTTGATTATCTCAACTGCGGCGTTTGGCAACGGGAAATACATGCAGGGATGTGAAACTCATGGGAAAATGATCGATAAAATGTTCAACGGGTTGGATCTTACCATAGGACAGCGAGAAGAGCTAAAAGATTATTTCAGGAAAGCTGAAAAAGGTCGGAAAGAAATAAAGGCTCGAATACGTTCAGTGAGAAAAAGCCTGCACAAGGAATTGGGAAAGCCGGGGCCGGCACCCGCCAAACTGGACGTTCTGGTCGACATGTTGAAGGAAGCCAGCGTGGATTCGGTGGATCACAGGGTGAATAGTATGATGCGTTTGAGAGAGATCCTTACTCCGGAGCAATATAAAAGATTTATGGAAAAAAGAGAGCACCGCCGTAGCGGGAAAAAATTCAGACGCTTTCTGGAGGATCAGTCGGTACAGGAATAATTCTTATCTTTAAAGCGGTTCCCTCCGCTGATAGGACAGGGATTGGGCGGACCGGAGTTATACGGTCTGTCCGTCCGGTCCTTGTGATTTTTACATCTTACGCTGAAAGAGTACAGATTATGATCCGAATATATGTTCTCTCTTGTATTTATTAAGCGCTGCTTCAAGTTTTTTATTGACAATACCCAGTTCTTTTGCTCGGTCGAAGTGATACAGGCTTCTTTCATAATTTCCCAGCGTAAAATTAACAACGGCCAGCGCTGAATGTGCTTTAGCGTAATCCGGTGATTTTTTAACAGCTTTATTGAAATAATTTAAGGCTTGTAATCTATCTCCCGATAGATAATAGATGTTTCCTAAGTTAAAATAAGCCGGAGCGTAATCAGGATCCACCGAAATAAGTTTTTGATAAATTTCTATCGCTTTTTCTTTTTCCCCGGAGTTTATGTAAGCGATTCCCAGATTATTATAAGCGTCTTCATGCTTGGGATTTACGATCAAAGCTTTATTAAAAAAATCGATAGCGGTAGAAAGGTTACCCGTTTTTTCGCTAATAACTCCCAAGTTGTTAAGCGCATCAGATTGTGACGGGTCGGATCTGATGATCTTTTTGAAAATATCAGCGGCGGCTTGAAGATTTCCCTGTTTATTATAAATGGCCGCTAATTCATAATAAGAGGTAAGATCTTCCGGAGAACTTTTTATTATCGTATTAAGGATGTCTTGTGCTTTATCCGGGTTCCCGTTTAAGGAATAGGCGTGTGCCAGAGCTTTTGACGCGTTCAAATCTTTAGGGTTAAGTGCCAAAGCTTTGCTATATGAAGATAACGCTTTACTGTAGTTTTTCATTGCCGTATAGATATCACCGATATATATGTATATAAAAGTTTCTTCCGGGTTTTTATTTTTAATCGATAGGCTAATTTCCAAAGCTTTTTGATATTTTATAGCGGAGAGT
>CAYMTI010000052.1:0-7087 GCA_964393315.1 uncultured Planctomycetia bacterium | reverse complement strand
GCCGGATCAATTCAATGTCTAGGTCTTAGAATCATTGTGGGTTTTTAACCTGGATGATGCTTATATAAGAGTAGTCGTTTCGCGCGGGGTCGGTGATCTGGGTCTGGATCCCAGGAAATGTAAAAAACCTACTGTGTTTATTGTTTCTGATAAGATAAAATTATATCCTCAGGATTTTTATGATAACGGTTTGGAGATCAGTATAGCTAAGACAAAAAGGAATCATCCGCTGTCGCTTAATCCGGAGATAAAATCCCTTAATTATCTTAATAACATCCTGGCTAAGATAGAGGCTATAGATGCCGGGACAGAAGAAGCAATAATGTTGTCAATAGACGGTCATGTCGCCGAATGTACTGGGGATAACATCTTTTTAATTAAAGACGGGCTTATCAAAACTCCTTCAGATGATGTCGGCAGTCTTTCAGGTATAACACAGCGCGCAGTCATTGAACTGGCCGAGAAAAGAGGGATAAAAACGGAATTTAAGAAAATGTTCACGGAGGAGCTTTTCGAGGCGGAAGAATGTTTTCTTACCGGAACGGCAGCGGAGATAATACCGGTTATCAAAATAGGCGATAATATGATCGGTAATGGTAAACCTGGTGAATTGACCAGGACTTTACTCTCGGACTTTAAGGAGCTTACGAAGACTGAAGGTGAAGAGTATTAACCCGGGGAGAGGGGATGAAATGTGATATTTGCGGAAAAAGAGAAGCTTCGGTCCATTTGACCGAGGTAGTTAATAACAATATAAACAAACTGCATCTATGTGACCAATGCGCACAGGATAAAGGGCAGGAGATACAATCACATTTCGGGTTAAATGACCTGTTGTCAGGACTTATGGATTTCGGCCCGGGTATGCATGATGAAAAAATGGAATCTTTGTCCGGGGTGAAATGTCCTTTATGCGGTGTTACTTTTTATGATATTCAGAGAACAGGTAAATTGGGGTGCGGGATCTGTTACGACAAATTCAAAGAACCCATAAGTGAGTTATTGAAGAAGATCCATGGCGCGGAGAGGCATGTGGGTAAAATGCCTATGGATAGCGGCGAAGGCGTTGACAGAGAACAGGATATTGTGGCTTTAAAAAGAAAAATAGATGATCTGGTAAAACAGGAAGCCTTTGAGCAGGCGGCGTTAATAAGGGACAAAATAAAGGAAATAGAGCAAAGGTTCGAAACGGAGAAATATGGAACTGAATGATTTGATAGAAAGAAAATGTGCATGGCTTAAAGTGAAAGGCCCCAGATCTAATATTGCAGTATCAAGCAGGGTCAGGCTGGCCAGGAATATAGAAGGACATTTGTATTTTAACCGGGCAGGAGAAAAGCAGAGGATAGAGACATTGAACACTGTTTTATGCGCTGTTGAAAAGACGGATAGCCTGAGCGGCAGTATGCTGTTAAAGATGAAGGACATAAGCGAACTGGATAAAGTGTTTCTTGTGGAGAGGCATTTGATGAGCCGGGAACATATTGAGGAGACGGAAGGTAAAGCGTTGATAGTATGTGACCGCGAGGTAGTCAGCGCCATGATCAACGAGGAAGACCACTTAAGGATACAGGCGCTCAGCCCCGGGTTCGATGTCAAAGAATCATGGAGTATAGTTGACAGGATAGATACCGAGTTGGGAAAATATTTAAAATTCGATTACTCGAATAAATTCGGTTTTCTGACATCCTGCCCGACGAATACCGGTACCGGGCTGCGAGCTTCCGTAATGCTTCATCTATCGGCGCTGGCTATGACCAATCAGATCGATAATGTCTTTGAGGGGATATCAAAGCTGGGGCTTACCATGAGAGGTTTTTACGGAGAAGGCACTGACTCTCTGGGTGACTTTTTCCAGATATCGAATCAGGTTGCGCTGGGGCACTCGGAACTGGAAATACTCAGTAACCTGGAGGGTGTTATAAACAGGATAATAGTCAGGGAGGAATCTTTGAGGCAAGACCTGATCAAACGGAATAAAGAGCTGGTCGAAGACAGGATCTTAAGATCTTACGGTACGCTGAAAAGCGCCAGGATAATAACTTTTGCCGAAACGATCAAGCTTCTTTCTTCGGTAAGGCTAGGGGTGGATCTCGGCGTTATAAAGGATATTGGCCAGGATACTGTTAACGAGATATTACTTTTGACCCAGCCTGCACATCTTCAGAGGATAATGGGTCCAGGGGCAGAAACTTTTGATCGGGATATGAAAAGGGCGGATCTTATAAAGAAGAAACTGAATATAAGTACGGATGTTTAAAAAAAGGTTGTTTCATTGAGGAGGAAAACAAAATGCCATCATTTAACAGATTTACGGAAAGAGCCAGAAAAGTTATTCTTTTGGCTAAAGAAGAAGCTAAAAGATTCAATCACGATTATATAGGGACAGAGCATCTTCTTCTTGGGCTTGTCAAAGAAGGAGAAGGCGTAGCTGCTGCTGTGCTTAACAGCCTGGGTCTGGATTCCGAAAGTATAAGAGTGGAAGTGGAAAAACTTGTCCAGCCTGGCCCGGATAAAGTACTTCAGACGGATATACCTTTTACTCCCAGAGCGAAAAAAGTCATAGAATTGGCGATGGATGAGGCCAGGAACCTGGGGCATAATTACATAGGTACTGAACATCTGCTTCTGGGGTTGATAAGAGAAGGGGACGGGGTGGCAAGTCAGGTGCTGATAAATCTCGGGCTTGATCTTAAGATCGTCAGGGATGAAGTAATGAACCTGTTAGGGTCAAGTGTTCCGGGTAGTGCCATAGCTATGGACCATAAGAGAAAAAAGAAGACAAAAACCCCGGCGCTTGATTCTTTCGGCAGAGATCTTACTGAAATGGCCAGGACTGATGAACTGGATCCGGTCATTGGCCGGGACAAAGAGATCCAAAGGGTTATACAGATCCTTTCAAGAAGAAAAAAGAACAACCCCGTTCTTATCGGCGAAGCGGGCGTAGGGAAAACGGCTATAGTGGAAGGGCTGGCGCAGAAGATCATAGCAAGCGATGTTCCTGAACTTCTTAATAACAGGAGGCTTATGATACTTGATCTTGCCGGTATGATAGCGGGAACAAAATACAGAGGCCAATTTGAAGAAAGGATAAAAGCCGTAATGAAGGAAATAAAAGAGTCTCCGGATGTCATAGTGTTCATTGACGAGATCCATACTCTTGTCGGCGCGGGCGGGGCGGAAGGGGCTATAGCCGCTTCGAATATACTGAACCCTTCTTTGCAACGCGGGGATATTCAATGTATAGGGGCGACTACTCTTGATGAATACAGAAAAAATATAGAAAAAGATCCAGCGCTTGAAAGGAGATTCCAGCCTGTTACTGTTGAGCCGCCAAGTGTGAAAGAAACTATTTCCATACTCAAATGGTTAAGAGACAAATATGAAGCGCATCATAAGGTCAAATATTCCGATAAGGCGTTGGAAGCGGCCGCTAAGATGTCTGATCAGTATATTACGGCCAGGTTTCTACCGGATAAAGCTATAGACTTGATAGACGAAGCCGGGTCTAAGGCAAAGCTTTCTACTATGATACGACCGAAAGATCTCAAGGATATGGAAGATAAGATCGAGGTGCTGAGGATCGAAAAAGAAGAAGCGGTGAAAAACCAGGATTTTGAAAAGGCTGCTCGATTCAGAGACCAGGAAAAGCAGAACAGGATGGAACTTGATAAAAAGCTTAACCAGTGGAAGAATGGTAAGAACCAGAAAGAGATAGAGGTTAGCGATGAGGAGATAGCTTCTATAGTTTCGGATTGGACGGGTATACCTCTTGTCAGGCTGGAAGAAGAAACCGAAAAATATCTTAAGCTGGGTGAAAGTCTGAAAAAGAAAGTTGTAGGACAGGATGAAGCTATCGAAGCTATAGCTCACTCTGCCAGGCGTTCACGGGCTGGCGTGAAGGATCCTAAACGCCCTATAGGAAGCTTTATTTTTATGGGGCCTACCGGCGTGGGAAAAACCCTTTTAGCCCGTAAACTCGCGGAGGTTATGTTCGGGGACGAAGACGCGATCATCCAGATCGATATGAGCGAATATATGGAGAAATTCAATGTATCAAGACTGGTAGGGGCGCCTCCCGGATACGTAGGATATGAGGAAGGAGGACAGCTTACCGAAAAGGTTAGGAGAAGACCGTATTCGGTTGTGCTCCTGGACGAAATTGAAAAAGCGCACCCGGATGTTTTTAATATACTTCTTCAGGTGCTTGACGAAGGCCGTCTTACCGATTCGTATGGACGGAAAGTCAGTTTCAAGAATACCATAGTTATAATGACGTCCAATATAGGGGCGGATCTTATGCGTAAGGCGGGAGCTATCGGTTTTACTACACAGAAGGAGGATGTTACTTACAAGGAAATGAAAGAAAGGCTTCTAGAAGCTGTTAAAAAAACTTTCAAACCAGAGTTTCTTAATAGAGTGGATGACGTTATAGTTTTCAGAAGTCTTAACAAAGAGGATCTTAAACATATAGTCGAAATAGAGATACTCGAAGTTCAGCGTCGGCTTGAAGAAAAGAATATCGAATTGATCATAGATGATAAAGCCAAAGATTTTATTATCGAAAAGGGATTTGACGTTGTTTTCGGGGCCAGACCTCTTAAAAGGACCATACAGAGATATCTCGAGAATTCTCTGGCCGAGGAATTATTAGCAGGGCAGTATAAGGCCGGTTCAAAAATAAAGATAACTTGGGATAAAAAGAAAACAGAACTGAGTTTTGTGAACGTTGATAAGACGGCCAAAGTATCTAAAAAGTAAAAAGGAAAAATGGTGTATAATGAGTAAAACCGTAAGATCATTAACCGAAAACGGGATAGTATATGCTTTGAACGCCATGAGGTCTTTTTTTGTGTATACTGGCGGGTTGGTAGTTCTGCTTGTGCAGACGTTAAAATGGATATTTATGGCGAAGATACGTTCCTGGCAGGTTCTGGAACAAATGCGCAGGATAGGCGTCGCGAGTTTTCCTATAGTTTTTCTTATTTCACTTTTTACGGGTATGGTACTTGCTCTGCAGAGCGCTTATCAGATGCAGAAAATGTCGGGAGAGATGTATATAGCTACATTAATAGCTTTTTCAGTTACCCGGGAACTGGGTCCCGTTCTTACCGCTTTGATAATAGCGGGCCGATGCGGGGCCGCCATAACAGCGGAACTGGGTACGATGAAAGTGACTGAACAGGTTGACGCGCTGGAAACGATGAGCGCTAATCCTATCCAATATCTTATCGTTCCGAGATTCCTGGCCTTGATGCTTATGCTTCCTCTACTAACGATATACGCGGATTTTTTTGGTATAGCGGGAGGATACCTTGTAGGAGTATATAAGCTCGGGATAACTCATTCGATGTATGTGAAAATGACATTTGATCCGCTCTCTCTTAAGGATATTTTTACCGGATTGTTCAAAAGCCTTAACTTTGCCGTTATTATCTGTATCATATCCTGTTTCGAAGGGCTTAATTCAAAGGGAGGCGCTGAAGGGGTCGGCAGGGCTACGACCTCAAGTGTAGTGAGAAGTTTTATTTTGATAATAGTAGCAGATTGTTTTTTTACGGCACTGTTTTATTTCATAGGCCGGTAAGTGCATTATGGACCATGAAGTATTGATTGCGAGTTAAATATGATAGAATTGCGGAAGATTAATAAAAATTTTAACGGCCACGAGGTTTTAAAAGATCTTGATCTTACTATTGAGACAGGGGAATCGATGGTTATAATAGGAAGATCGGGATGCGGAAAAAGTGTTCTTCTGAAACATATTATCGGATTGATGCGTCCGGATTCCGGAGAAGTTATTGTGGACGGGATAGATGTGTCCAAATCCAAGTCAAAAGAACTTAACGAGATAAGAAAGGATTTTGGTATGCTTTTCCAGGGGGGAGCGCTTTTCGATTCTTTGAACGTTATGGAAAATGTAGGGTTCCAGCTTATGGAATACACGAATAAAAACAAGGACGAGATAGACAGGCGTGTTAAGGAATGCCTTGATATGGTAGGGTTGAGAGGTAGAGGGGACGTCAAACCCGCGGAGCTTTCGGGCGGGATGAAAAAAAGAGTAGGGCTGGCCAGAGCTATATGTATGTGGCCTAAAATAATACTTTTTGACGAACCGACAACAGGACTTGATCCCATAATGGGGGATGTTATAAATGAGTTGATACGAGGATTGCATAATAAATTGAAAGTGACCTCTATTACGGTTACGCATGATATGAAAAGCGCCTACAAAATAGCTGACAGGATAGCTATGCTGTACGATAAACATATTATAGCGGTCGGTACTCCAGGGGAAATAAAAAATTCCGAGAACCCTGTTGTAAGACAGTTCATATCAGGCAAGGCAAAAGGGCCGATAACTATTATGGAGTGATAGGTATTAACAAGAGGAGATATTATGTTCAGAAATGAAAATCTGGAAATGAAAGTCGGACTTTTTATCGGTATAGGTATTTTTCTGGCTTTTATCATAGTTTTTTCGATTAGCGATTTTTACATGTTCAAGGAAGGATATAATATCAGCATTAATTTTGATTATGTTAACGGTTTGACGAAAAAGGCTCCGGTAAGGCTGGCAGGTGTGCATGTGGGAGATGTAGAGGGCATAGAACTGTATTACGATGAGCAAGCCGGGCGCACCAGGGTAAGTCTTGATGTGAAACTGATGCAGGGCATAAAGATAGAAAAAGATGTTGTTGCCAGAATAAATACTCTCGGACTATTGGGAGAACAATATCTGGAATTAAGCCCTGGGACCAGCAGGGAATTCCTGGTGGACGGGGACGTGGTCACGGGAGTAAATCCTGTTAATATGGGGCAGCAGATGGATCAGATAAGCAAGATCGTACGGTCTGCGGGTATAATATCGGAAAAACTCAGCCAGGGGAAAGGCACTCTGGGAAAATTATTAACGAATGATTCTATATATGATGAATTAAGCCGTATACTCATGGACCTCCAAAGGGGAAAGGGTACTCTGGGTAAATTCCTGACGGATGATTCTGTTTATGACGACTTAGAAGATATTCTGGGCCGGTTGAATTGAGGGGAAGGTACTCTGGGGAAATTGCTTGTGAATGATAAT
>CAYMTI010000051.1:0-7118 GCA_964393315.1 uncultured Planctomycetia bacterium | reverse complement strand
CCCGTTCCAGTCCCCGCGTCCAAAAAATCTCCAAGGACTTTTCTTTTTAAAAAGATAAATTCGGCCATGAACCTGGTCGTATCGTGAAGTCCCGTTCCGAATATCACATCGGTCCGTATAATAATATCCCTGGCGGGATCCACATTATATTTACTCCGGAGGTCATACGGGATAACCCTTATACCATCAACTATGCTGAAAGGTTTATAATACTTCGCCCATTTAGTTTTCCAATCCTCGTCCTCAAGCGCCGAAACTGATACTTTTATTTTTTGCAGCCCCGCTTTTTTTATCCTTTCGGACAAAAGACCCGCCTCGCGTTTCGTCTCGGAGTAAAAAGATATCCGGCTTGAGGTTCCTGAAACACTTTCTACCGTTCTTGCCGGGTCGATATTAAGCCCGGCAAAAAATTCTAAAAGCAGTAAACTTTTCACCCCCTCCGGGTCCTTGAATTTTACAGATATTTCATACAGCATGCATAATATTATAGGAGGGATAGTTGAAATAGTAAACGAGAAAGAATAACCGTGGCATCCTATCGCTTTATTATCGTCGTGCGTGCTTCGTGGGCCGGTGTGGGTGTTTTGCGTATCGAGATACTTGGATCGAGGTATCGTGACAGCATTGACTCCCGCGATAGAGAAGGTCATTTATCGGAAAGGCGCATATCAAAATGCACATGTCGCGGTATGATCGAAAAACGTTTAATCTCGAATGTCCGGGGTGAACGGTATTTGCTTTCTATATGAGGTCTGGCTTCGATAGTAATACTTTTCAGTTTCGATATCTTTCCTTCGGCAAAATAAGTAACGGGGGTTTCCCCCACATATTCACCGTCTACATATATACGCGAGCCGGACGGCATGGAAGTTATGCTTATCTCATAATTATGATATTCATAATACAGCAGTTTATCCTCGACCGTACCCGGGTCAAGAGCCATAACACGTCCCCCGGCACATAACAGGTAGAAGAATAATATTAATGGAATGCGGTTTTTCTTTCTTTATCTTTTGGTTTTTTTTGGTATATTCGGTAAATAACGCATAAGTTGTTCTTTTTCCATATTTTTCAAAGTCTCTTTTATAAGTCTGATATTTCTGCCGGTTACCGGCTGCAGCAAAGCCCGCTGTATTTTTCTTTCACCGGACGTACCGGGAACATGGACTTTCCTGTCGGAAAAAGGGTCTTTCCCGGAATAGAACATGGCCGTTGAAAGCGTCATGGGCGTAGGCATAAAATCCTGGATCTGCTCCGGTAATATTTTTTTCCGGCGCAGATATATAGCCATATCCAGAGCATCTTCGGCCCCGGAACCCGGATGAGCCGAAATGAAATAATTAACTATAAATATCTTTTTCCCTATCTCCTTTCTTATCCGCATGAAACTTTGAACAAATCTTTCATACTTTTTAAAACTTGTCTTATTCATGATCTTGAGAACTTTTTCAGAACAATGTTCCGGTGCTACTTTTATATACCCGCTTATGTGTTTTTCACATAGAGACTTAAGATATTTTTTCCCGGACGCGTCCAGAAAAAGATCATACCTGAATCCGCTTCCGATAAAAACATGTTTTATCCCCGGTATTTCCAGCATTTCATCATACAACTTGACGGCCTTATCATATTCCGTTTTAAGTCCCGGGCATTTCTCGGGAATAAGACACTTTTTATCCCGGCAATATCCCGACTCCCGCCACCTGGAGCAATAGGCCCCGTACAGATTTGACGTTGGCCCCCCGATATCGGTTATAGTACCCCGGAAATCCTTCCTGGACGATATTTTCCGAGCCTCTTTCAGGATCGATCCGGAACTTCTTGAAACAATTATTCTCCCCTGATGAAAATATATGGAACAAAAAGAACATTCCCCGGGACAACCCCGGTGAGACGTGATCGAATATCTTACGGTCTCAAACCCTTTGACTCCGCCTTTATTGTCATAGTCCGGATGCCATCCGTACTCATAAGGAAGTTCATATACCTGGTCTATTTCTTTTTTAGTTAACGGCCCCGGGGGAGGAAATTGAACAACATATTTTGTCCCATGCTTCTGACAGACTGGAAGAGCCGTAAAAGGATCCATCTGACCATATATCCCGGCAAAGGCTTTATTGAACATGTTCTTATCCAGCGCTACTTTTTCATAAGAAGGGATTTCAACCCGTTTCTCCATATGGTCAATACCATTCAAAACACAACACGTTCCTTTTACGCCTTTTATATCGGATATTTTTTCTCCTTTTTCCATCCGGGCCGCGATATCCAGAACCTGTTTTTCTCCCATTCCGTAAACAAGCATATCCGCCCTGGAATCCATAAGTATTGAACGTCTTACTCTACCGGACCAGTAATCATAATGGGCGAACCTGCGAAGACTGGCCTCTATCCCCCCGATAACTATAACTGAATCCTTGAACGCTTCTCTTACTCTATTGGCATAGACAATAACCGCCCTATCCGGCCGTTTACCGGTAAGATTCCCCGGTGAATATTTATCCGTTTTTCTTTTTCTTTTATTGGCCGTATAATTCGCTACCATAGAATCGGTATTCCCTCCGGTAATACCGAAAAAAAGACCGGGCCGCCCCAAAGTTTGGAAATCTTTAATATCTCTCCAGTCAGGTTGAGATATGATCCCCACTTTATATCCCCGGGATCCAAGTACTCTACCTATGACCGCGGCTCCATACGACGGATGGTCCACATACGCGTCCCCCGTTATCAGGATGATATCAAGCTGTTTCCAGCCTCTTGAAACCATATCTTTTTTCGAAACAGCTAAAAACATATATTTTTTAGTTTTACTCCCCTCATTCCAACAATTTTGCCAAAAACAATATCCACCTACTAATCCATTCTCAACTCTCTTCTTGTTCGGATCGGGTGAGGCGTTTTCCCGGGGCTTTCAAAAATGATTTTAGCTCGGCCCGTGAGCGCAGCGAACGGTAAAATCGTTTTTGTAGAGCAAAATTCACCGCCGGAGTGATTTTGCGGCCCCGGGGGAACGTCTCGCACGATCCGCCCATATCACTCCGGGTCAACAGACCAACCTTATAGCATCCGCCACTAACATCGATCTATCTTGCGTAACTTAACATCTACATCTGGGTTGTTATTTCTCACCCTATATCCAACAACTTTGCCAAAGGCAAAATTCACATCCCCACCTCAACCCTATCCTCAACTTTCTTCTTGTACGGATCGGGTGAGGCGTTTTCCCGGGGCTTTCAAAAATGATTTTAGCTCGGCCCGTGAGCGCAGCGAACGGTAAAATCGTTTTTGTAGAGCAAAATTCACCGCCGGAGTGATTTTGCGGCCCCGGGGGAACGTCTCGCACGATCCGCCCATATCACTCCGGGTCAACAGACCAACCTTATAGCATCCGCCACTAACATCGATCTATCTTGCGTAATTGAATATGTAAATCTGTTTTTTGAATTTGGTATTACTCCCACAACCATGTAGATAAGTATCTTTCACCAGTATCAGGAATAACAGTAACGATGGTCTTGCCTTTTGATCCCGGACGTCCAGCGACATCCAAGGCGGCGCTCATCGCGGCTCCGCCCGAGATCCCGGTAAAAATGCCCTCTCTTTTAGCTAAAAGACGTGCGGCATTACCGGCATCTTCCGCTTTCACTTTAATAACTTCATCCAATATTCCCGTGTTCAATATCCCGGGGACAAACCCTGCCCCTATCCCCTGGATCTTATGAGCCCCCGGTTCTCCTCCGGAAAGTATAGGAGAATTCTCCGGTTCCAATCCGATCACTTTGATATCCGGATCTTTTTCTTTCAAAACTTCTCCAACTCCTGTGATCGTACCTCCGGTCCCTATACCTGCAATGAAAATATCTATTCCCCCGCCCGTATCCTCCCATATTTCCATAGCCGTAGTTTTTCTGTGTATTTCGGCATTCGCCTCATTATCAAACTGCCCGGGCATAAAGCTGTTCGGGATCTCTGCCGCTAACTCTCGCGCCCTTGCGACAGCCCCTTCCATACCCTTATCCCCCGCAGTAAGTACTATTTCCGCCCCTAAAGCCTTCAATAATTTTCTGCGTTCCAGGCTCATGGTCTCCGGCATGGTCAATATCAATTTATATCCTTTCACCGCCGAGACAAAAGCCAATCCTATCCCGGTATTACCGCTTGTAGACTCAATGATCACAGAATCCTCATTAAGAAATTGTTTTTTCTCCGCGCTTTCTATCATTGCGAGACCAATCCGGTCTTTTACGCTTGATAAAGGATTGAAATATTCAAGCTTAGCCAGGATAACGGCGTCAAGATCCTTTGTAATATTATTTATCCTTACCAGAGGAGTTTTTCCTATTGTTTCTGTTATATCCTTATATATTTTACCCATTACCAATACTTTACTTTTTATGTTTAAACATTAGCCAAAGCCTGGTCAATATCCTCGATAATATCATCTATATGCTCAAGACCTATGGATAGCCTGATGTAATCGGGCGTAACACCCGAGGCCTCCTGTTCCTCCGGAGAAAGCTGCTGATGTGTTGTGCTTGCCGGATGCACGGCAAGTGTTTTCGCGTCCCCTATATTAGCCAGGTGAGATATCATTTCCAAAGAATCAATAAACCTTTTCCCCGCTTCGACCCCTCCTTTCACTCCAAATCCTATTATCGCCCCGGCCCCCTTCGGAAGATATTTATCCGCCAGGATTTTTTCCGGGCTTGAATTCAGTCCCGGGTAATTTACCCACGCGGCTTTCGAATGCCCTTCCAGATGTTCCGCGACCCGCAGAGCGTTCTCCGCGTGTCTGGGGATCCTTAAATGCAGGGTTTCAAGCCCCTGAAGAAATAAAAACGCGTTAAACGGGCTGAGGGCAGGTCCAAGATCCCTAAGTAAAGACAGCCTGGCTTTGACTATATACGCTATATTACCCTTGGTCTTAAAAGTCTCAACAAAATCAATCCCGTGATAACTGGGATCCGGATCCGATATTAAAGGAAACTTTCCGTTAGTCCAGTCAAATTTGCCCGAATCGACTATCAATCCCCCTATGCTAGTTCCATGCCCGCCTATGAATTTTGTCGCCGAATATACTATGATATCCACCCCATGATCTATGGGTCTCAACAAATAGGGAGAAACCGTATTATCAAGAATAAAAGGAACGCCGTTATCATGAGCTATTTTTGCCAAAGCCTCAAGATCCGTAACATTAAGCTTCGGATTACCTATTGATTCGGCGTATACAGCCTTTGTTTTCGGAGTTATAGCATCTTTAAAACCTTCAAGATCTCCGCTTTTAACAAATTTGACATTTATCCCCAACCTCTTGAACGTATAATGGAACAGGGTAAAGGTCCCTCCGTACAGATTATCAGCTGACACGATCTCATCTCCAGACTGAGCTATATTGAGAAGCGCAAGAGTTATAGCCGACTGTCCGCTTGCCACAGCTAACGCCCCCGCGGCGTTTTCCAGAGCCGCCACTCTTTTCTCCAGAACATCTGTTGTAGGATTCATCAACCTGGTATAAATATTACCTGATTCCTTCAAAGAAAAAAGATCAGCGGCATGTTTTGTGCTTTTGAATTTATAAGATGCCGTCTGATAAATAGGCACGGCTCCCGAGCCAGTTACAAGATCAGCCTCCTGCCCTCCATGGATAGCCAGCGTTTCTTTCCTTAATTTTTTACCTGTTTTCGTCATTACAACCTCCGCTATTCACATATTATCTATATCTGTCATATATTATAGCAAATTCAAAATATAAGTGTATATTAATCGGTCTACCGCTTAGCGTCTTTCGTAAAACAAACTGGGCATCGGACACCGGACGTCCATCGCGGGACAACCTTATCGTATTACGTTTTAAGGCTAAACTTCTTATCTTCCAAGCTTCTGAACTTTTTCTATATCCATTGATCCGGGAACTTTCACGTTTTTATCGTAGCCTCTTTTACCCTTCCCAATCTATAACAGGAGCCTTCCTTAAAGGTATCCGCTTGTAATTGAACTTTGGATATCCCAATAACATCGAAGCGTAAGGAATCTCTCCTTCAGGCAAACTTAAAAAATCTCTTAACACCGGATAAAAAGCAAAGGCCATATCCAGGTATCCGGCCCAGCAGGTTCCCAGGCCGGTGCTAAACGCCGCTATTTCAAAATAAGAAAGCGCCAGCCTGCAAGAATGGTCGGCTGTTCCGTCTTTCTCAGAAGCGTAAGTTATGATAACATGCGGAGCCCCTCTCAAG
Organism: uncultured Planctomycetia bacterium; assembly: GCA_964393315.1. Taxonomy (GTDB): domain Bacteria; phylum Omnitrophota; class Gorgyraeia; order Tantalellales; family Tantalellaceae; genus CAYMTI01. Next base: position 882 of record CAYMTI010000051.1, on the reverse strand, counting down.
ATAAGATCATATCCCGCCTCACATCCTCTAAGTATGTTATGCATATAATATTTTTTCGCCAGCACAGGATCCTTTTCCAGGGATATCCTCATCCAGTCGAGCACCAGATCTTTCAAAACGGCAACTTTATCCCTGTCATATATGATCTTCCATTTGACCGGTTGAAAATTATGACCGCTGGGGGCATATCTGGCTATATCTATCAGGTCTTCGATCTTATCCTTTGAAACTACATTTTTTTTATATACTCTTATTGATCTTCTGGATCTTAATAACTGTTTGACCTGAGTCTGGTCTACTTGAAACTCATCCTTTACCGGCGGGCATTCTTCTACCGGCATAGTATCAAGAGAAAGAGCCCCTGACGGACAAACACTTACGCAATGCCCGCAATTTATGCATACCTTTTTTGCCCAGGATACATTTTCAGGGAATTTACCTTTTTCAAAGGATATTATTTTAACCGGACATACTTCGCTGCAGGAACCGCATTTAATACATTTTTTTTCAGCTATCTTAAGTATCCGCACTTATAAACCTCCTAATTTATATTTTACCGCCAAAAATTAAAATCCCGATGACGATAAAGATCCCCGCCCCTGCATATTTTATCATTTCGGGGCTAATATATTTTGACATAATTCCGCCTAAAAGAACAGATATTGCCGTTACCACCATATACCCAAGGACAGATCCAAGCCAGACGACAAATGGTTTTCCGGTTTTTGAAGCCATCCCTATACCTACCAATTGAGTTTTGTCCGCGAGTTCAGCGAAAAATACAGCGGTAAATGTGGTTAACAATATTTTTATATCCATCCCCCCCCCTTTTTTAGAGTTAATTAGGGCTATAATTTATTTATTATCTCTACGAAACAGCCC
>CAYMTI010000050.1:5213-7144 GCA_964393315.1 uncultured Planctomycetia bacterium | reverse complement strand
TTAAGGGTATTGGTTTATATAAGATTATGATGAAAAAGATATTTACTTCGGGGTTGATCTTTCTGTTGGCTGCCGGCGTTTCTTATGCTGAAGAAAAATCTTTTTTTGAGAAGCTTCCCCGGATCCACGGGTTTTTGGAGGAAGCTTACGCTCCTCGGTTCGGTACGGATACGGTCAAACACCGGCAGTACAATATGGCTGAAGGCAGGCTGCAGCTTAAACCTAGGTATTATGTTCCCGGTGAAAATATTCTTTATGACTGGCAGACGGTGCTCACCGCTAAGTGTGATTTTGTGCTTGACCTTTATTCCGGAGGAAAAGTTCTGACCGATCTAAGGGAGCTTAACGCGGCTTTCACACCTCTGGACATCATGGATGTAAAAATAGGGAGACAGATATTGACCTGGGGGACGGGTGATTACCTTTTCCTTAACGATCTTTTTCCCAAGGATTATGTATCCTTTTTGATAGGCAGGGATGATGAGTATTTGAAAAAACCCAATGACGCGTTAAGAGTAATGCTTTATCCGGAATGGTTCAATGTTGACGCGGTTATAATACCTTTTTTTGAACCCAATACCATTCCCACCGGGTACAGAGTGAGTTATTTTGACAGTTTTCAGGGTGGTATAGTGGGGATGAATTCCGACAGGCACATCGTGGATCCCTCTAAAACGGCGAAAAATTTCGTATACGCGGGACGGTTATATAAGAACATTAACAGTTATGAAGCGGCTTTTTATTATTACCGGGGTTTTGACCCCTCTCCCAGGAGTTACAAGGATGAACAGAGAAGAGAAATATATTACGAAAGGCTGGATTCCTACGGGGGGAGTTTAAGGGGGCCTTTTTTATGGGGGATAGCCAATGCCGAGGTCTCTTATTATTACTCGCCCGAAGATCCGGACGGGGATATAAGGACCGTGCAGAACTCTATGATGAAATATCTTGTCGGCTATGAAAAGGATCTGGGTAATGACCTCAGGATGTCTTTTCAGTATTACATAGAACAGACGCTTGATTACAGACATTATAGTGACGCGCTTCTGGCGGCGGATTACAGATGGGATGAGTTCCGTCATGTTATAACTAACAGGATAACGAAGATGTTCGCTAACCAGACGGTGAAGGTATCGATCTTTTCGTTTTTTTCTCCTTCGGACATGGATGCTTATATCAGGCCGTCTTTGACATGGAACGCTACCGACGCGTGGACATTATCCATAGGGTCTGATCTGCCGTGGGGCAAAGACGCGTGGACGGAATTCGGAAGCGTACAGAAAAATAAAAATGTTTATGCCAGGCTCAGGTACAGTTTCTAAGTGTACCTGTATAAAATTAAATTTTTTGAAAGGAGAGGAAAGGATGAAGATCGAAAGGATGCTTAGGGGAATAGCGGGGGCTTTTATTTTGATAAGCCTTATTCTGGCTTATTATGTGAATTTGAAATGGTTATGGTTTACGGCGTTCGTAGGAGCCAACCTGCTTCAGTCGGCGATCACGAATTGGTGTCCTATGGTAGCGGTCCTGGAGAAGATGGGGTTAAAAAGCTGCGGGGAAGAAAAAACTTGACTTAATGATACCGTCATGATATCATTAAGTTATTAAGGATATTGATCTGAAAACAGCGGGGCAAGCTCCCGCAGAGACAAAGGAAAGGTGACAGGGAGCTAAAGTAGAACGGAGAACAAAAACATACAAGAGGAGGATGATATGGACATAACTATCAGATACAGGCTGCGCCCGGTAGCGCATTGTAGCGAAGGGTGTTGTAGCCGGCCCTGAACAAGGCTTTAAACTGTTCATTAACTAAAAATAATGACGCTGCCGGGAAAAAGGCAGCGTCATTATTTTAAAAGACGAATAATGTTTTACAATTTAAAGCGGATAATATAAAATACAAAAATAGTATCTTTTAAAAAAGGAGGAAC
>CAYMTI010000050.1:0-5203 GCA_964393315.1 uncultured Planctomycetia bacterium | reverse complement strand
CCGGAAGATTGGGTATGTCCGGAATGCGGGGTAGGAAAAGACCAGTTTGAGGAAGCGTAAACGTATGGAGGCAAGTTATGATAAGCAAGAAAATGGTCGAAGCTTTAAATGAGCAGATCAACAAGGAATTATACTCAGGGTATCTGTATGCGGCAATGTCGAGTTTCGCGTCTTCCAGAGGGATGTCAGGAGTAGCTAACTGGTTCAATATCCAGGCCCAGGAAGAGGTGTCACATGCGCAAAAATTTTACGCGTACGTGAATTCACAGGGAGGAAGGGTGGTTTTTAAGGCGATAGATGAGCCTCCGCAGGAGTATAGCTCGGTTGCGGCATTGTTCGAGAAGACCCTGGAACATGAAAAATTCGTTACTAGTCTTATAAACGACCTTGTTTCTCTTTCCAAAGAAGAAAAGGATTACGCCACGGAGGTGATGCTCCAATGGTTCATTACGGAGCAGATAGAGGAAGAGGAGAACGCTTCGGAAATACTTAACAAACTTAAAATGGTAGGAGAGGACGGGAACGGTGTTTTTATGCTGGACAAAGAGCTGGGACAAAGGGTCTTTACTCCGCCGGCGAATGCGGAATAAGTTCAGCACGGGGTATCAGGTACTTTTTATTGTTTTTCTGAAAGAGGTATAGAATGAAACCAATGGAGATAAAAAAGGGCATATACTGGGTCGGGGGTATAGACTGGGATATAAGGAGTTTTCATGGATACAGTACTAACCGGGGAACGACTTATAACGCATATTTGATCATCGATGATAAGGTTACTCTTGTTGATACGGTAAAACATTATCTATTCGATGAGATGATTGAAAGAATATCACATATTATAGATCCTTCAAAAATAGATATTCTTGTCTCAAACCATGTAGAAATGGATCATTCCGGGTCTTTGCCAGCTATTCGAAAGCTATGTCCCGCCGCGGATATAATCACTTCTCCCAACGGGAAAAAAGGTCTCAAAAAGCATTACGGTGATCTTACCGGTATCAAGGTGGTTAATTCCGGAGACATTATCAATACAGGTAAAAGGGACCTTCAATTCGTTCTTACGCAAATGGTGCATTGGCCTGATTCCATGGCAACTTATATACCCCAGGAAAAGCTTTTACTGCCTAATGACGCTTTCGGCCAGCACATAGCGACGAGTGCGAGATTTGATGCCGATGTGGGGTGGGATATAATAAAAGAGGAAGCCGCTAAATATTACGCAAATATTGTTCTTCCTTACGGTAACCAGGTACTAAAAGCTCTGGAAGCGATAGCGCCCCTTGATGTTGATATGATAGCGCCGAGTCACGGTCTGATCTGGCAAGAACATATTCCCGGGATAATAGAAGAATACGGGAAATGGGCCGCCAATAAGACAGAGAATGAAGCGGTCATAGTTTTTGATTCTATGTGGGGATCGACCGAAAAAATAGCCAGAAAAATATATGGTGTTTTCGAAGAAAAAGGTATCGGGGTTTCTTTGTTGAATCTAAAAGCGACGGACATCTCGGATGTAATGACCAGGGTGCTTACGTCTGAATATATATGTGTGGGTTCTCCGACACTCAATAATAACCTTATGCCTACTGTGGCGGCGTTCCTTACTTATTTGAAAGGGCTGGCGCCCAAAAACCGCAAGGCGTTGGCGTTCGGTTCTTACGGATGGGGCGGGCAGAGTGTAGGCCAGACTGAAGCTATGCTTAAGGATTGCGGTTTTGAAATATTAGAAAGTATGAAGATCCAGTATGTGCCGGATAAATCCGAACTGAACAGTGCCGCCGAAAAATTAAAAGGGAGGATATGATGACTAAAACAAGAGAAATATATAAATGTGAGATCTGCGGGAACGTTATTGAGGTTCTTTATGAGGGGGCTCCCGCGCTTGTATGCTGCGATAAGCCTATGAGCAAACTGGAAGCTAAAGCGGAAGACCAGGGACAGGAAAAACATGTACCCGTTGTGGCATCTTCAGATAAGGGAGTCAAGGTCAAGATAGGAGAGGTCCAGCATCCCATGGAGGAAAAGCATTATATAAAATTCATCGAAGTAATAACAGAGTCCGAGGTCGACAGATATGAGCTTAAGCCCGGAGATGTTCCGGAAGCTGAATTCTGCTCAAAAAAAGAGGATATATTGGAAGTTCGGGAATATTGTAATGTTCATGGCTTGTGGAAAAAAAATATGTGAAAAAAGGAGAACAAAATGGCAAGTTTGAAAGGAACCAAAACGGAGAAAAACTTACTGGCCGCGTTTGCCGGTGAATCTCAAGCGCGGAACAGATATACTTATTCCGCCAGTGTGGCTAAAAAAGAAGGATATGAGCAGATAGCGGCTATATTCCAGGAAACAGCGGAAAATGAGAAGGAGCACGCGAAAAGATTTTTTAAATTCCTGGAAGGAGGAGCGGTTGAAATAACCGCGGCGTATCCTGCCGGAGTGATAGGGACCACTAAAGAAAATCTTCTGGCTGCCGCTGAAGGGGAAAAAGAGGAATGGACCATTTTGTATAAGGATTTTTCTCAAACAGCTCTGGAAGAAGGTTTTGAGGATGTAGCTAAAGCTTTTGACAGTATAGCTGCAGTAGAGTCCCATCACGAGTATCGATACCGGGCGCTTTTGGAGAACATAGAGAAAGATGAGGTGTTCAAAAAAGATGAAGCTGTGGCATGGAAGTGCCGTAATTGCGGGTATGTTCACGAGGGAGAGGAAGCTCCCGATGTTTGCCCGGCGTGCCTTCATCCGAAAGCTTATTATGAGATATTAGACGATAATTTTTAATCCGGATTTTACGTTAAAAGATGGATGAAGAATGCTAAAATTTTACAGTGTAAAAGATTGGCATTCTTCATCGGCTGATGTAAAAACAGGATTTAACGACGGGGGTGATGATGGGGGCTAAATTTTCTGTATGTGAAATAGTGGAGTTGGGTATACAGATAGAAAAGAACGGATACGATTTTTATAAGACTCTCGAGGAAACGGTCAAAGATAAAGCAGCGTCTAAAGTGTTTAAATGCCTGGCGGAAGAGGAGCAGGGCCATATCGAAACTTTCAAAAAGTTGTTCCGGAAAACATGTGAATATAATCCGGAAGGAGCGTATCCCGATGAGTATTTTTCTTTCATGAGGGTATTCGCTTCACAGTATGTTTTCACCCGAAGCGGGCGGGGAAAAGAACTGGCTTTGAAAGTGAATGACATGGAAGCGGGGATTAATATGGGAATACAGGCAGAAAAAGACTCGATCATATTTTATGAAGAGATGAGGAAATATGTGAGGAAAGACGATCGGGACGTGATAAATGAGCTTATACAGGAAGAGAAAAGCCATCTGGTGAAACTCTGCGGGTTGAAAGGAGGAAACCAGGGGAAAGAATGTAAATGTGTATAGCACTCCTTTTGGCGCGGGAGTGCCCGGTTCAAAAGGATCCTGAAGGTATGTCTGCGTAAACTAAAGCACGGAAGATAAGGATTTTCAGGGAGATGATTTTCAAAAAAGGGTGAATAGTGCGAGGGTCTTACACGTGCCGATCGCCCTTTTTTTTAAAAAACAGATAAATAGGTGATCGGCATGATAACAAAAGAAAGGCTTTTATCCGGCCTTAAAGAATTGACATACGTGGAAGAAGGTATGGTCACTATGCTGGCTAATTTTTCAAAAGCGGTCATTGACGCTTCTGGAAATATCCCTTCTGAAAAGAAAAACGAGATGGTAAAAATACTTTCGCGGCTTTATCAAGATTCGGCCAGGCATAAGGAAAAAGTGACTTTGTTGGTTGATAAGATAGAAAAGGGGTCCATAGATGTATATTGATAACTTGAAGAAGACTTTTGAGGAAATACTGGAACATGAACAGCGGGCTAAATGTTTTTATGATCACTATATAGAACAAACAGAGAATAACGAGGTCAGAAAAGAACTTATGTCTATAAGGGATGAGGAGAAAGCCCATATAAAGCTGGCGGGCAAGCTGATAGATATAGCGGAGCGGATATGAAAAAATTGAAAGAACAATATCTGGCGAAGAAAAAAGATATAAGAAAAAGGCTTCGGGAGTTTAAAACAGTCTGGGAAAAATCTGACAAAGATATCTTCAGCGAGCTGTGTTTTTGCGTGTGTACCCCGCAATCCAAAGCGGTTTATTGCGATAAAGCCGTAAGAGGGCTGGAAAGGAAAGGTACGCTTTTAAACGGAAAAGAAAAAGATATCCGTGCGGGGCTGAAGGCGGTAAGGTTCCCGAATAATAAAGCGGGGTATATCGTCTATAACAGGTCTCTTTTTACAGATAAAGGCCGCGTCAGGATAAAAGATAAGATCGATACTAGAGATATCATAGGTGCCCGGGACTGGCTGGTGAAAAATGTTAAAGGTATAGGATATAAAGAGGCCAGCCATTTTTTGAGGAACATAGGGTATGGGGAGGACCTTGCTATTCTGGATGTGCACATATTGAGGAATATGGTGAGATACAAGGTCATAAAAAATATCCCTAAGACGATGTCAAAGAGGATATATCTTGAGCTGGAAGATAAACTGCGGGTTTTTGCCCGCGGATTAGATATTAATATGGGTGAGCTGGATATTTTGTTGTGGTCGAACCAGACGGGCATTATATTCAAGTAACGCGGGAACATGGATTGATCCGCGTGGCGGTGAAATTATGGAGATATTCTCGGGGATACTGAAAGAAGCTATCGGGCTGTTCTTGGAAATGGCTCCGTATCTTTTGTTCGGATACCTGTTCGCGGGTATGCTGCATGTGTTCATGGATACAAGATTTGTTAGCGGACAGCTAGGCAGAGGAGATCTTCTTTCCGTAATAAAAGCTTCTTTATTCGGTATACCCCTTCCATTGTGTTCGTGTTCCGTTATCCCCACGGCAATGTCCCTGAAAAAAGAGGGCGCCAGTAAAGGAGCGGTTCTTTCTTTTTTAATATCTACTCCTACGACCGGAGTTGATTCGATATTCGCTACTTATGCTCTTATGGGATGGTTCTTTACCGTATACCGTATCGCGGCCTCATTTATTACGGGGGTTTTTGCCGGTATTTTGTCTAATGTTTTTCAGTCTGAAGACCGGACAGCCGCACAGGATATGCCCGGGAGCTGTAAGGTATGTTCCGGCGGATCTTCTCATGAGCATACTCTTAAAGAAAAAATATCATCGGCCGCCGGGTACGCATTTAATGTTCTTTTACCTGATA
>CAYMTI010000049.1:0-7148 GCA_964393315.1 uncultured Planctomycetia bacterium | reverse complement strand
ATATCATCTTTATCTCTTTTATCCGCCCAGTCAAAACTCCCTTTTATCTTTGTAAGTTCCCCCCGTACCTCTTTGATCATATCAGCGTACCTGACCGCAAGAGAAGGATTGGTCCCGGCCGCCATCTTTAAACTGTCCAGGTTACACACCGGTTTATAATACGCCAGTTCCGCCCCGCACTTACCGGAAAGTTCCTCTATCTCGCCTACCGCTTCCATATGCTTTTCGAAATCCAGCATCGCGTCACGGTACATCTTACCGTCTACCTCGACATCCCCCGACTCAGGTACCAGCGGTTTTGTCCCGCAGGAAAGCGCTTCCCGTATTTCTTCCATTCTCTTTTTCCCTATCCCCTGTCCCAGGGCCTCGGCCGCCATACGTTCCTCTAGGGATTTGATCAGTTTTTTAAGTAGATCCTCGGCCGCGGCGATCTCTCTTTCATCATACTGTATCTTTATTTTCCTTCCGTATTTGGTATCCTGCCCCACGCTGGGGTGTTCCATAAGTTTTTTGAACTGTAAAAGAAGCGGATCGGCAGCGACCGCCCTGTAAAATATTTCGCTGGTATGTTCATCCCCTAGTATGAACTGCTTAAGAGTCTTATACTCATATCCGTCCGGCCCTCTGAGACTCGTAAGCTTCCATCTGGCGCCTTTACTCCCGGGGACAGGTTTGAAAGAAGCGTACGTGTATATATCTTCGGTAAGAGCGTCCAGTTCCCCGGTCCAGTAATATTCTACACCGGCGTCCTTTATTTGTGCGCCTATAGAATACACCGCTTCGGGAATCGCCAGCGGCGGGAATATCATGTACGCGACCTCAAGCCCGGCTCTGGTATAATTTTCCATGATAACGGCTTCAGCCATCCCTCCCCCGGGAACACGCCGTCTGAAAAGTTCCGTGGCGATATTGGAAAAAGCTTCCTCGGGGCTTGAAGCGTTAGCGTAAGCGTTATAATACGCGTACGTTTCCTGCCCGAGGTTGAACCCCTTAAACGCGGTATTATTACCTATCTTCCCCAGTATGGAATCATTGAGAGACCGGTTTATAGAACCTATACTTACGCTGTGAAGTGTTTTTTCCCCTTTGATCACCTTTATGGAAACATCACTGTTCCGTATCTTCTCAATGGTCGTATTATCTAAATAGTCGAGAAAATTGTTCACCTTATCTATATTCTGGTCCGCTTTCGTCAAAAGATAAGACATCGCGATCTTAGTGCTACCGGCCGTATCCGACATAAACTTTACATATTCGACGGCTTTTTCCCCAAAAAGTCTATACGCCTCCCCGGCGCCCTCATACCGGCCCAGAGCTTTTCCCGCGTCATCTGGGAACTTCAACCCATCGTGATCATACGCTTTTTTTTCTTTTGCCAGAACATCCTCAAGCCACTTGTATTCTTCCGCTTTCTTAGCGGGATCCTTTATCTCCTCTATCCTCTTGTTGTGATAATCTATGGCTTCCGATATATTGTGCCGTATCTCATGGTCACATCTTTTTGCCAGTTCTTTAAGCGCGTTCACGGGATCCGAGGACCAGCTCTTACCCAGATAGTCATCCGCGAGAACAAATATCCTGTTTATAGTCTCGTCAATATTCTTACTGTTCTGCTTAGCCTCGGTAACTTCACGCGCGAAATCAGCCAGACGCCTGTTCCCGGTAGTCGCCGAGTCACCCAGCAGAGCTTTATGGTCTTTAGCGCTGCGATTAAGATATTTGCACATCTTTATCATCCGCTCTATCGTGGAAAATTTGCCCTTGAATATCTCCGCCCTTATATGTCTCAGCATCTCGAGGCTGATCCCCGGCTCCATGTCGGCCGTGGGCTTAAAAACCTCATCGGAAAATGTCTTTCTTTTCTTATGGTATATCTTCAGCATCTCTTTGGCGGGAACTTCCTTAACGGCAAGCGTCCCGTCATCTTTGTAATAGAACATTTGGGCCTTACCCCTTTCGAACATGTCTATTTCACCCCACTTCGCACCCCACTCTCCTATATAGACATCATTCTCGGCCCTTCGCTGAGCGGTACAGAAAGCGTCAAACTGCCTCATATCCAGGCCGAAAACACTCTTCAGTTTGCTTTCAAAAAGATCCCTCAATTTGACCGCGTCTTCGGTCTCTACCGCGAACAAAGTAAAATCTATATCACTTTCAAAACGCATCTTCTCTATTGTCTCCGTTGCCCAGCCCTCGATGTCGCCTTTGGCCAGAAGCGTTGAATCCGGATTATTCCTCATATACTCTATCAGGGCCGCGCTCCATACCAGTTTTACCATCTGCTGTCTGCGGTTTACCATCTGCTGTTCTATGGCCCTGTACTCTGAATTCCATTTCTCCAGAGCCTTTGCCGTGGCTTCTTCTCCGCTCATCCCCTGCGCTACAAGATCTTTTACCGTGTTATTCTGATAGTCAGCCTTAAAAGCGATAAGGTCCTTGAACCCTACTCCTTTCTGGCCCATTTTTTTGAATATATCTCCCAATTCTCCTCCGGAAGCATATATCCTTTTAGCCTCGTTCAGGATAGAAACACATTTTTGATTTAGAGGTGTTTTATCCGGACCTATTCCGGAAACAGTTACAAGTTCTTCCTCCTCTTCCCTTATTTCCCCCGGAACCGACACCGCTGCGAATAAAGTCGCATCGAATAGGATAAAAATTGAGATCAATATAAATATATAAAAAATTCTTCTCATCAGCCACCCGTTATTGATTTTTATGTATCCACTTTCCGTTATTATCCTGGTACGCCCAGGTCCTTCTCCCATTATTTAAATAAAAGTAACCCCCGATAGCCCGGCCGTTATCCCAAAGCCCAACATATTTATTATTATTCGGCCAGACATAAAGCCCGTGTCCCGTCCTCTGACCGTTCTTGAACTCTCCCGAGTAACTGTCACCGTCAGGCCAATACATGTTACCATGGCCGTTCTTTCGGTTATTAACGAACTGCCCCGAGTAAATTACTCCGTCTTTTGTTTGCAAAACTCCGTGACCGTTAAAATTCCCCTCGTTCAGCTGTCCTGTATATCTTGCCCCGTCTTGATAATAAATTATCCCGTGACCGTTATAAGGCTGGTTGTTCTTGAACTCCCCCACATATTTTTTTCCACTGGTAAAACTTGACTTCCCGTGGCCTTCCCTCTGACCGTTAATGAATTCACCGCAATAAGTCTCTCCCGAAGACCACAGATAAGAACCATGTCCCGTCCTCTTGCCACCGGACCATTGTCCCGAATACTTGTCTTTGTTCTTAAAAAGATACGTGCCGTGGCCGTTCTTTTCATTATTCTCCCATTCTCCCGAATAAACGGTACCATCGATCCATTTATATAACCCGTGGCCGGTCCTCTCCCCGCTTATCCAGTCCCCGGAATATATATCCCCGTTAGGCCATACATACATCCCGTTCCCGTTCATCTTATCCTCATACCAGCCTCCCGTGTAAGTCCAACCGTCCGTCGAGGTAAAAACACCATAACCTTTCCTTTTCCCGTCAGACATCCCGCCGACATACTTTCCGTTATTATACTCTTTCCCCGTTACCCCTTCTTCGGTAACGGATAATCCGCCTTTAGCCGCCAGATCCCGCGCCCTTATCTCGGTTATCATATTCTTCACATCCTCGTCATCGGGAGAAAGCTTTATGGCCATTTTAAGCCTCTCGTAAGCTTTATCGGGTTCTCCCTGGGCCATATATGCTTTTGCCATCACTATATGGGGAAAAGGAGAAGTTTTATCCAGTTTCCGGGCCTCAAGAGCTCTTTTAAGAGCCGTATATATCCATTTACTTTCGGTCTTCCCCGTATCAACATAAAGATCTATATACTTCTGAGCCTGGGCGCAAAGAGACTCAACCGTCCAGTATTCCTCATCTTCGGTTGACATACTTTTAACCGCTATTTTATTTTCTTTTCGTTGGTTTTCTTCCGCCTCCTGAGCACATCCGGACAGTGCCGTAAAAGTAAAAAACAATAAGAGAAACGGAAAACCCGCGAATGATCTTTTTATGTTCATTTATCTCCTCCTGAAAAGAAACTTTAAAAAAGTCTTTTGGAATATACAGTTTATTGCTATCTAAAACAACACATCCTTTATCCGCCGCGCATCTGCCCTGTCCGGCCTGCTCTCCACTTTAAAGGAAAACCGGAAAAATATCTTTTAATCCCGGGTTCATAGCCCCCTTTTAACAAGTTTAGCCAGAGCCGCGGCAGCTGAGGAGTACCCTTTTTCAATAGCTTCGTTACCTTTATGAAAATCGTATGTATCGATATTGTCCGTATCCGGACGTATCACCAGATCAGCGTTCTTAAGATAGCTTTTAATGACTCTCGCCTCCATTGAAAAAAGAGCCTGGGCCAATGTATAGAAGATATCAGGGGTATCCTTATCTATAGCCTCCGATCCCTTGCTTGTGAGCTGTGAAATACGACCCATGATCTGTTTATGTTTTTTTGCAAGGTCACTGTTCTCACTTAAAAAATCGTTAAGTTTCCTGTTGAATTCCTTATAAACACCGGTTTCTTTAAGGGTATTTTTGTATTTTTCGATATTTATTATGTTTTGCGGATTAACGTGTTTTTCCCTGCTGTTTTTTGTCTGAGCACTTTTACTGACATCGCAAGCTATAACAAAATCCGCCCCCATCCGCCTTGCCACATCAACCGGCACAGGGTTCGCCATTCCCCCGTCCATAAGAAAACGGCCTTTGTATTTAACGGGGACAAACGCTACGGGAATAGAAATACTCGCCCTTACCGCCTCAACGACCGGACCCTCATTTATCATTACTTCCTCGCCTGTCTCCACATCCGTGGCAAGAACTATCATCGGTATCTCAAGATCCTTGAATTCCAGGTCACCGATGACCGTGCTTAAAAGTTCCTTGACCTTATCCCCGCGTATAAAACCTTTGTGAGTTAATATAACATTTAGGTCGATAAGGCTTAACATACTTTTAAAATCCGTATTGACTATTATTTCTTCTATACCGCCGACATCGCCTTTTATGGCATAACACGCCCCTATCAAAGCGCCTATACTCGATCCAGCTATGACATCTATCCCTATATCCAGATCCTGTATAGCCTTAAGAACTCCTATATGCGTTAGCCCTCTTGCCGCTCCGCTACCCAGCGCAAGCCCTATCCTCTTTTTTCTTCTTAAGATCTTCCTGATATCGAACATGTTCTCTATCCTCTTTACACCATATTTCCTTTTCTAAAAATAATTCCCCGGGATTCCCCGCCATGCGGCTAAAATTTAAAATTATGAACAGCAAAAAACCGGGCGCATATAGCATCATTATTTTCTATATAAAGATTATACAGACTCTTGTATAAAATTGAAAGCCGGAAAACAACATATTTTAGGGTATCGAACCTGCGGGTGATGTATACATTTGTACAAAGACTATTAAATCCGGATAAGAATATACCCGTTTGACATATAACAGATAATACCGGACGTATTATACCTGCCGACTGGAACGATTCAAGCTTTTTGCAGAAGACCTCTTATAATTTCCATGGTTTCAACAAGATCTTTTGACGCGTTGAAATTCCTGGCATGAGGCAATTGTATAACAAAACTCCTTACATCGGCATCAAAGATACCGGAAAATTCACCGTCTTCCGTCAGTTCTTGAAGAGTTTTAACCTGTGGGATATTCTCATAATACCGCCGGAGAAGCGCGGGATCCAGGTCCAGGTATTTCCCTATAGCGAAAAGCGAGATCTCAAGCAGAGGGAGATACCCTCCTTCGGGGAAATCTTCCTCTTTTACCGCGGCGACAAGCACCTCCGAATTGATAGATTCAAAACGATCCTTATTAGAGGTTTTTGTCACGGCAATTATATTTTGATCCTCACGAAATCTTTGTCCTCGCCCCACACCGCTGCCTCGAACCGGAATGATCTCGAGATTATTAAGAAAACAGGCCAGTTCCGGATTGTTCCCCTTTATTGCTGCCAAAGTATTAATAAGCCTTATAGTGTTCCTGATAACATCCGGATCTTTATTAATAGTGGAAAGTTCCTTATCCAGCAAAAGCACTACTTTCTCCTGATTATAAACAGCATCGTCCCGCGGCGCCAAAAACATCATATGATGAATAAGCCGGGGAATAGTACCTTTATTTCCTTTAATGATCTTTTCTTTATCAATACGTTCGTATGTCATTTTTACCCCTGAGAGAGTTCTCACACCGGCATTGTTGCCGAAAAACATACGGTTTGAACCTTTGTCTATTGAAAACCCGGCGTTCTCAAGAGCTTTTTCATATTTTTTATATCGTTTTTTACCGGGAATATCCCGGGCAACTATATAAATTTTCCCTTTTTCAGATAAAACCGATTTAGCCATCCTGAATATTTTTCCCGGGTCGTCGAAGTATTCCAGCGATTCACAAAACATTACAATGTCATATTTTGAACCATTCTCCTCTTTTTCCCAAAAATCGGGCAGGGAAGCGTCCGCTTCTATTGTTCTTATACCTTTCTCAGCCGCTTTCTTTAAAACTTCGGGGGAGATATCCACCCCGCTGACCCTGCATCCGCTTTCAACGAACATACCCGCTATAGCTCCCGTCCCAACTCCCACAGAAAGTATAGACGCGCCGGGAGCCAGGTCTTTTATGATACTGTCATGAATATTTTTTACAAGCCGATGTTCCGAGGGATTATCCAGCAGGCTTATACTTACACTAAAAATTTTACCGTTAGGATCTAAACTCAAATGGGAAGATCTACTCCCCCATTTTCCGAATCGCTGTTTTATGAGCATATTCACGGACTTTCTGTAACTATAGGGTCCATCCGACCTGAAAGCTATAAGTTCATATCTTCTTGGACCCGGACCTTTTTTTAAACGAACGACCTGCATACCGAAACCATTCTTCAAATATCTTCTCCCGATACACGAAAAAGAGGGATCGTATTTTTTTATTATCCTTTGCTCGTTGATACCTTTACCGTCATCATAAAGCTTTTCAAGATATTTCACTGTTTCCCTTTCTTGCAAATCCCTCACCAGCGAATATCCCTCATTCAGTTTTCCCGATAATAACCGCAAAAAACCTTCCTCTATGCCTTCATCATCATAAGCGGAATACACTTTTATTATCTCAATGTGTATCTCTTTCCCTT
>CAYMTI010000048.1:0-7287 GCA_964393315.1 uncultured Planctomycetia bacterium | reverse complement strand
CTAGTTATCCCTTTTCTTTTATCCCCCCTCAGACACACTCAATTATACACTCCCGGTATACGGGTATTGATACTCCTGAAACCACCAAAAACTCGGCAGGGGAATGGGTTTTTGATCCTGCACCCTTCGCTGTAGAAGCGAAGAAACTTAATCAGAAACTTGTAAGCGATCATGTGAGATTTGAGTTCGACAAAGATAGGAGGGACCGGTACGGCCGTATACTTGCTTATGTTTTTAATGAAAAGGGTGAAATGATAAATGCCGAACTTATAAAAAACGGACTTGCTTCAGATTATACTTATTATCAGAACGTAAAAAATATGGAGCTGTTCAACGATCTTCAGAAAAAGGCTATAGAATCCGGGAAAGGCATGTGGTTTAGACTGGGAACGATATCCGTAAAGGAAGTTTCTGATAATATCGGTAAAATAAAAAAAATTTATGGATGTGTTTCAGGTATATCTGTTAATAAAAGATATTTAGTTCTTGAATTCAATTCCGAAGATATACAGCTGTTGAAAGCATATATTCCGTTAAGGAATTTACCCGTTTTTTATCAGAAAGGTATAGATCCTTTTAAATATTATTCCGGTAAAAATGTTGAGCTTACGGGAAAGATAAACGGGGGATCTACCCCGTCAGTTTACATTGACAATCCTTTTTGGGTGATTTGTCGAGAAAAGCCTAATTAGTATTTTATAAAGTTAGCATAAGACTATTTAAATTATAGACTTAAAGCATTAATGTGCTAATAAAGACAATTATTTCTTGTTTTATTATTAATAATATGTTATTTTCATAAGTATCGTCAAATATTTATGTTAAGGTGATAAGAATGAGATTTTCAGAAAAGATAAGTAAAGTGAAACCTTCCGCAACTTTGGGGATAACCTCGAAGGCAAAAGAACTGAAAGCGGCTGGAGAGGACGTGGTTATTCTCGCAGCGGGTGAACCGGATTTTGATACTCCGGATGTTATTAAGAACGCGGCTATGGAGGCCATCAAACAGGGAAAAACTAAATATACTCCAAGTAGCGGAACCAAAGAGCTGAAACAGGCAATTTGTTCTAAATTTAAAACAGATAATAACTTAGAATATGATATCTCAGAAATTATAGTTTCTAACGGGGCAAAACATTCTATTTATAACACGTTACAGGTAATATGTAATCCTGGAGATGAGGTCTTGATCTTTTCACCTTACTGGTTAAGTTATCCTGAAATGATCAAGTTGGCTGGGGGAATACCCAGGGTCATAAAACTTTCAGAGAAAAAAGGGTTTAAAGTTTCATCGGAGGATGTAAAGGGGCATATTACATCCAGGACAAAAGCACTGATAATTAACAGTCCTTCAAATCCGGCCGGGGTTATTTATTCTAAAGAAGAACTTGAAAAGATAGCTGAAGTTTGCCTGTCTCGGGGTATTTTTGTTATCAGCGATGAAATATATGAAAACATCATATTTGACGGGAACAAACATTATTCAATAGCTTCGATCTCGGACGATATTAAAAAGAATACCATTGTTGTAAATGGTGTGTCCAAAAGTTTTTCAATGACAGGATGGCGTATAGGATATCTTGCCGCGGATAAGGAGATAGTTTCTATGGTATCGACTCTGCAGAGTCACGCTACCAGTAATCCCTGTTCTATCAGTCAGGCGGCCGCAGTATGCGCTTTGACCGGGGATTTGGGAAAAGTTATTTCAAAGAACAGCGATATATTTTCGCATCGTAGAGATATATTGGTTTCCCGGGTTAGAAAAGAAACAAAACTTGTACCTTTTGTCCCGAGCGGGGCATTTTATCTATTTTGCGATATTTCTTCTTACGGATTGGATTCAGTGACTTTCGCTCAAAGGCTTCTGGAAGAAAAAAAAGTGGCTGTTATTCCGGGAAGTCCTTTCGGGCATGATGATTTTATCCGTATAAGTTTCGCGATAGATCAGGAAACATTGAATGAAGGCATTAAACGTATAGGCGAGTGGGGTAATTCATTATAAAAAAAGAGGGATAAATGGGACAGACAATAGCGGAGAAAATAATATCGAGACATTCAGGTAAAAATGTTAAAGCCGGCGAAATAGTGATAAGCGATGTTGATTTTTGTTTCGGCCAGGACGGAACAGGCGGGAGGATAATCGACAGTTTTAAAAAGCTTGGGACTGAAGAGATAATTTCAAGAGAGATCTTTTCAATGGTCCTGGATCATTCGGCACCGAGCCCTAATATCGGGGTATCGGAAATACATAAAAAGATACGTAATTTCTCGCGCAGATATGGTATTAAGCTTTTCGACATCGGTGCGGGTATTTGCCATCAGATCTTTCCCGAAAAGGGTTATGTGGTTCCCGGAGATCTTGTTTTAGGCGCGGATTCACACACTTGTACTTACGGGGCTCTGAACGCTTTTTCGGCGGGAGTGGGAGCTACGGATATAGCAATAACACTGGCGAGCGGTAAAAACTGGCTGAAGGTCCCGGAAAGCATGAAAATTATTTTAGAAGGGCAGCTGTCTAAAGGGGTTTATTCTAAAGATGTTAGTTTGAGTATTATAAAAGATATAGGGGTTGACGGGGCTAACTATAAGTCTATTGAGTTCTATGGTAAGGTTATTCATGATTTGAGTATGGAAGGGAGGTTTACGCTTTCGAATATGGCGGTTGAAATGGGAGCTAAATGCGGGGTAATGAAAACCGACAAAAAAACTATGGATTGGGTTAAACGTTACTCGGATAAAAAACCTGTTCCCGCAGAAGCGGACGATGACGCTAAATATACGGAAGTGAGAGAGTATGATCTTTCGGATCTGTCTCCCCAGGTGGCTTTACCGGATTCAGTTAATAATGTGGTAAGTATCGAAGATACGGGAGAAATACCTATACAGCAGGTTTTTATCGGGACATGCACCAATGGCAGACTCGAGGATATGGGGATAACGGCCAGTATACTGAAGGGAAAACATGTGGCTCGCGGGGTAAAACTTATAATAACACCGGCTTCTCGGAAGATATTTCTTGCCTCGCTTAAAAAAGGGTATATTGATATATTCATAAAGTCCGGAGCGGTAGTTAACAATCCGGGCTGTGGTCCCTGTGTGGGTACGCATCAGGGAGTGCTCGCCGACGGGGAGAACGCTTTTTCTACGGGGAACCGTAATTTCAGAGGAAGGATGGGGAACCCGAACGCCAATATCTATCTGGGAAGCCCCGCGACCGCTGCCGCGACTGCTATCACAGGTTTTATAGCGGATCCGCGGGAACATAAAAGAAGACTTTAACGAGAACATAAATGTGACGTGTGGTATATGTACATTAAGAGGTTTTGTTATATTTGATGATCAACGGTTACTGTAAGGGGAGGAGAAAATGCCTTTAGCGCACAGGATAAGGATCCAGAATAATGTTAATACGGATTATATTATTTCGGGTAAATATAAATTTAAGATCCAGGATGAAAAAGATATGGGTAAATATCTTTTCGCGGAGATAGAAGATGGTTTCTGCGACAGGATCAAAGAGGGGGATTTTCTTATTTCGGGAAATAATTTTGGATGCGGGTCTTCCAGAGAACAAGCGCCGGCGGCTCTGAAAGCCAGCGGCATAAAAGCTGTTATCGCGAAAAGTTTTGCCAGGATATTTTACCGGAATGCTTTCAATATAGGGCTGTGTCTTATAGAATGCGAAACTAACTATATTGATGATATGGATGAGCTTGAACTTGATCTCGAAAAAAATGTTCTTTATAATTTATCCAAGGGGGTTAATCTGGGGATCAAACCCGTGCCCTATATCATGCGCGTTTTTCTAAAAAAAGGCGGTGTTGTAGAATATTTCAAGGAAAAAGGCGGATTTAAGGCCTTGGAAAATATCGGGCAGGAATAAATGAACATACTTGATCTGGGTATAAGGGAGTATAAGGAAACTTTTGATATCCAGAGAGATATACTATTCAAAAGGATTAGGAATAAAGTAGCTGATACGCTTATCCTGGTGGAACATTTTCCCGTTGTCACTACCGGCCGGATAAAAGGGCTTGAAAGCATAGAAGACGAGTTGTATTTCAGAAAAAAACATATTTCTGTAATTGAAACAAACAGAGGTGGAAGTGTTACTTTTCATTCCCCCGGACAGCTTGTCTTGTATCCGATAGTGGATATTTCGCATAAGAATAAAAGTATAGCGTCTTTTTTGGACCTGCTGGAAAAAATAGTTGCTTCCGCTCTCAGAGAATTGGGTGCTCCCGCTGAAAGAATATCGAAAAAAAGAGGGGTTTGGATCGGCGGGAAAAAGGTCGCGTTCACAGGTATAGCGTTCAAAAAATGGATTAGTTATCACGGGGTAAGCGTAAACATAAATAACAATATTTCGGCTTTTTCCAAATTTCATCCGTGCGGAGACCCGGAGATACGTGTGACCTCGCTTAAAGAATGTACGGGTGAGGACAGTGATATGGAGGAAGTGAAGAAACTTTTTTCCCGTACATTCAGTGAATATTGGCGTGAATGGGGCCATAGATGATATTTTTCCCGAGAAATGAAAGGTGACCGTTTCTATGAAAGTAAAATTAAGCATGATAACGCAGGACATAAAGGACGCGGTTATAAGCGAATGGTTCGCTTTGGAGGGGGATAAGCTGAAGGAAGGACAGGATCTTCTGGAGATAGTTACGGACAAAGCGGCGTTTGATGTCCCTTGTCCATGTGATGGTATCCTGTCCAGGATCGTTCAGAAAAAAGGTGCGGAAATTACCCCGGAAGATGTTGTCGCCGAAATAGAAACAGGGAGTTGAATAAGCTTCTTGAATAGTTTATGAAGAATAGAGCGCTGATATTTTATATCTCCAGATTGTCAGGGCATTATCATGCCGCTGTAGCCGTGGAAAAAGGGTTGCTGACGTTAAATCAAGATGCTGAAATAAGAAAAATAAACACTTTCGAATATACAAATCCTATACTGGGAAGAGTTATCAATAAAGCGTACATGGAGGTGATAAAGAAAAAGCCCGAAATATGGGGTAATATGTATGATAACCCGGATGTCCTGGAAAAGATGAAAAAAGCCCGGGCCACTTTGCACAAATTCAATATGGCCAAGATAAAGAATCTTATAAAGAAATTCTCTCCGGATGTAGCTGTTTGTACACAGGCTTTTCCCGCTGGGATGATAGCGGATTACAAGCGGATCACTGGTTCTAATCTTCCTTTAATAAGCGTTCTTACCGATCATGCTCCCCATTCTTACTGGTTGTTCGATGAGGTGGATCATTTTGTGGTTCCGGCTCCGGAGACCGGGAATGTGTTGATCCAGAAAGGGGTTATCCCTAAAAAGATCAAGGTATTCGGTATACCGGTAGATCCCAAGTTCTCTCTCAAGAAGGATGTGGCCGGGTTAAAGAGCGCTCTGGGAATTGATGATTCCGGTCCGGTTATCCTCATAATGGGGGGGAATCAGGGATTGGGCGCGATGGAAGAAGTAGTGATGTCTCTTTTGAAAGATAAATATCATCACTATCAGTTGATCATTGTCGCGGGTTCGAACAAGCGGCTTTATTACAGGCTTACCCGGATAGCGGCCAAAGGCTCGGAACACAATATGGCGGTTTTCCCTCTTGTGGATAACATTGATGAATTGATGGAAGTGGCGGATGCTATAGTAACTAAAGCTGGAGGACTGACGACCGCGGAAGCCCTGATAAAAGGTCTTCCTATTTTTCTCGTAAATCCTATTCCGGGACAGGAGACCCGAAATGCGGAATATCTTATAAAGAACGGAGTGGCGATCGAAATAGAGGATCTTGAATATACGCACGGCAAGATAAACAGTTTGTTCGATGATGTTGAGTTGTTTGATTCTATGAAAAAAAGCATAAAGCGCATAGCGATGCCTGACAGCGCTATTGATATAGCAAGACTTGCTTTTCAAAACAGATAGATAAAAACATGAAAGCAGTAAAAGATAATACGATAGTGATTCTACCCGCGTATAACGAAGCTCGGGCTATCGGTAAGATAGTAGCGGATATAGTGAATATGGGGATGACCGCGCTTGTCATAGACGATGGTTCTGTGGATGATACCGGGGGTATAGCTCTGGATGCCGGAGCGGTAGTTATAAGGAATAAGGATAACAGGGGTAAAGGATATTGCGTGCGCATAGGTATCGACCATGTAAAACAAAAAACCAAATTCGACTGGGTCATAATAATGGATGGTGACGGGCAGCATCACACGGAAGATATTCCTGTACTTATGGAAGGGACAGCCGGCGGGGAGGCGGAGATTGTTAACGGGAACAGGATGTTCAATACTGAAACCATGCCGTTCGTCCGGTATGTGACCAATCGTTTTACCTCATGGGTGGTATCCCGGCTTTGCGATCAATATATACCTGACAGTCAGTGTGGATACCGCATAGTAAGCGTTAAGGCCCTGAAACACATGGATCTTAAAAGTGACAAATATGACATAGAATCTGAGATGCTCATACAGGCAGCGGAAAAGAATATGGCCATAAGATCCGTTCCTATACAAACGATATACGGAAAAGAAAAGTCCGAGATTAATAAGATACGTGATACCATAAGGTTTTTTTCTCTTGTGATACGGCATAAATTGAAAAAAAATGGATAATAGATCTTTACGGGAAAAAATGGTCAAAGAGCAGATCCTGGCCAGAGGGATAAAAGATCAAAGAGTAATAAAAGCTCTTTATGATATTCCAAGGCAGGACTTTATACCGGACGGGTTCTCAGAAGATTCTTATGCGGACCATCCCGTTCCTATAGGTAAAGGACAAACGATCTCCCAGCCGTATATAGTCGCTCTTATGACATCGAAACTGGAGATCAAAGGACCGGAAAAAGTTCTTGAGATAGGTACGGGCAGCGGATACCAGACCGCTGTTCTGGCTGAAATATGTTCACAGGTGGTAACAGTTGAGCGGGAAGAAGATCTTTTTAAACGAGCCCGTGAAGTTCTTACACTTCAAGGGTATACGAATATTGATTTTATATTAGGAGACGGGACCCTGGGGTTCCCGGAGAAGGCTCCTTTTGACAGAATAATAGTAACCGCGGGCGCGCCAAAAGTCCCGGGCTCTCTTCTTGCTCAGTTGAAAGATGAAGGTAAGATGATCCTGCCGGTAGGGGATATGTATATGCAGAGATTGGTCTTAATAAAAAAAAATTCAGGAGCTTTTTTAAGCGAGGATATATGTGTTAGTGTTTTCGTGCCATTGAAAGGAAGCCAGGGATCGTAAGATTAAATTAACAGGAAAGGTGATGAGTG
>CAYMTI010000047.1:0-7321 GCA_964393315.1 uncultured Planctomycetia bacterium | reverse complement strand
AGTTATCCCTTTTCTTTTATCCCCCCTCAGACACACTCAATTATACACTCCCTGCGATCCCTTCGGGACAAGCCAAAAGTTTTGAGGCAAAACCAATGGTTTTACCTCAACGGCCAACAAAGTTGGCCTGCTCCTTTTCCTTTATAGGTAGTATGTTTATGGTCGTGATAAAGTATGGGGTGTTGGGGTCAGACCTCGCCAGAGCACGTTTTGGTTGCGTGGGCGTTGCCCACGGCTGGATCTGGGGCTTGGACGGTTCTTGTAGTTTGAATGTACCGTTTGCGAATTTATAGAGGAAAGTGTCCCTTTTTCCAAGATTAAAAGTGTCCCCTAGGGCGAGACTTTACCTGGGTGTTTGCTTGGGCTTTGTCCTTGGCTGGACTTGGGCCGGACCTATTCTTTCGGGGTATGATACGCCCGGGAATTTCTCGTAAATATTTATTTTTAATCAAATAATGTCCTGTATTTTTTTATTGACAAAAGCAACTATTGAAAATATACTTATCTATCTGGATTTTTCTCTAAAAAGGGGAATTTTCATGGTTTTGTTTTTTGTTTCCTAAACCTCAAAAAAGGGAAAAATGAGATGGAAAAGGAAATTAAAAAAGAAATTTTCGGGCCGCATTTGATGCTGGATCTGAACAAATGCAATTCAGATAAATTAAAAGATTACGGACTTATTTTCAGGATATTGGATGAACTTCCTGGAAAAATAGGGATGACAAAGATAACTCAGCCGTACGTGTTCCCTTATTCGGGGCTTGTTCCCGAGGATAAGGGGATCACCGGAACTGTTATTATCGCGGAAAGTCATATATCTATACATACTTTTCAGGAAAAAGATTATTGTTTTGTCGATGTTTTTTCCTGTAAGAATTTTGATGTTGAATACGCGGCTGAATATTTGATAGATGTTTTTGAATCCAGAAATTTCGAAAAACACATAGTCAACAGGGGGAAAGATTTTGTTAGATTTCAGGAACCCCAAAAGAGCGTGTCCTGTCGACCTTGTTCCTAAAACCAATGTATGAAAACATTTCTTTTGCCGGCCCGGACGGGTTTAATGATGATATTTCTTCCTCAGAGGTAGTTGTACTTCCTGCTCCTTATGATAAGACCAGTACATGGATAAAGGGCGCGGATAAAGGCCCCCGGGCTATATTGGAAGCTTCCGCCGCGCTTGAATTGTTTGATATAGAAACGCGCATAGAGGTTTACAGACGCGGCATATATACATGCCCCCCGCTTGAATTGGACCTGGGGCCCGAACAAATGGCCGAAAAAATAGAACGCCGGGTAGGCGAGCTTTATGATGACGGGAAATTTGTCGTTACTTTGGGGGGAGAACATTCGGTCAGTACCGGAGCTATAAACGCTTTTTCTAAAAGAATAGAAGACCTTACGGTCCTCCAGCTTGACGCTCATGCCGATATGAGAGAGACCTATGAGGGGTCAAAGTTCAATCATGCCTGTGTAATGGCAAGGGCCGCGGAAAAAAATAATATTGTTCAGGTCGGTATAAGAAGCGTATGCGCCGAAGAAAAAGACAATATAAAGCCGGGAAGAATATTCTACGCTCATGACATGTACGGAAATGATCATTGGACGCAGAAAGCCATAGATAAACTTTCGGATAATGTATATGTGACGATAGACCTAGATGTTTTTGATCCGTCGATCATGCCTTCTACCGGGACTCCCGAGCCGGGGGGGATAAACTGGTATGAAATTACGCGTTTTTTAAAGATGGTCGCCGAACAAAAGAAGATAGCGGGTTTCGATGTGGTGGAACTCTGTCCGAATGAACATAACAAAGCCCCGGATTTTCTGGCGGCGAAACTTGTTTACAAATTACTGAGTTATATATATAGTAAACAGTAGGCGCAGAAAGCCGGGAACAATTCGCGAGCGTTTGATGTTTTTTAATGAAAGGGAATAGTATGGAGCGGTATAACTTTACGGAAATAGAGAAAAAATGGCAGAAGAAGTGGCATGAGGAAGGGCTTTTCAAGGCTGATACCGGTGATGTCGAGAACAAATATTACTGTCTGATGATGTTCCCTTATCCTTCCGCGGCTCTTCACGTAGGCCATGGCCGCAACTATATTATAGGAGACGTGGTCGCCAGATATAAGATGATGCGCGGGTTTAATGTGCTTAGTCCCATGGGGTGGGATGCTTTCGGGCTGCCCGCGGAGAACGCGGCGATAAAGAACGGGGTACATCCTAAAACTTCCACTTTGAATAACATATCCAAGATGAAAGAGCAGCTGGATTCCTGGGGAGTTCAGTTCGATTGGGACCGTGAAGTCACCTCCTGCCTGCCGGATTATTATAAGTGGACACAGTGGATATTCCTAAAATTCCTGGAAAAAGGGCTCGCGGTAAAGAAAAAAGCTTTCGTGAACTGGTGCCCTTCATGCAATACGGTACTGGCGAATGAACAGGTTGTGGAAGGTTCCTGTGAAAGATGCGACTCGACCGTTGATCAGAAAGAACTTGAACAGTGGTTCTTCAAAATAACCGAGTATGCCCAGAAACTCCTCGATGACATATCGGAACTTAAAGAGTGGCCGGAAAAGGTCAGGATAATGCAGCGCAACTGGATAGGCAGATCAGAAGGGGTCAATATAGATTTTCCGGTAGTCGGTTCGGATATGGATCTTACATGTTTCACTACAAGAGTGGATACGATATTCGGATGTACTTACATGGTACTTGCCGCGGAACATCCCATGGTAGAGGAACTTATAAAAGATAATCCCGAAAAGGAAAAGATCATGGCTTTTGTGAACGAAGTCAGGGGAGAATCAAAGATAGAGAGAGTACAGGCCTCGACCGATAAGAGAGGGGTCTTTACGGGCAGATATGTTATAAACAAGATCAACGGAAGAAAAATACCTTTATGGATAGCTGATTATGTGCTTATGGAATACGGTACCGGAGCGGTCATGGCCGTTCCCGCCCATGATCAGAGGGATTTCGAATTCGCGAAAAAATACAGCCTCCCGATGGAGGTAGTTATCGATAACCCCGCGGAGCCTCTTGACGTTTCGTCTATGGATGCCGCGTATGAAGAGCCGGGAGTACTTATCGGGTCCGCCGGGTTTGACGGTATGAAGAACACCCGTGCCATGGGCGCTATCGCCGACCATATGGAAAAAAACTCCATAGGCCGCAGAAGCATACATTTCAGGTTAAGGGACTGGCTGATCTCCAGGCAAAGGTACTGGGGCGCGCCTATCCCGGTGATCTACTGCGGTAAATGCGGAACTGTCCCCGTTCCGGAAAAAGACCTTCCGGTATTACTCCCTGAAGGGGTGGAATTCAGGCCCACGGGAGAATCCCCTTTGAGCGCCGCGGAAGATTTCGTGAATACCACTTGTCCATCCTGCGGGGGAAAAGCCGCCCGTGAAATAGATACGATGGATACCTTTGTTGATTCAAGCTGGTATTACCTGAGATATATCTCTCCGGGGCTGAAGGATAAACCTTTTGATACAGACGACGTCAACAACTGGCTTCCTGTCGATCAGTATATCGGGGGGGTTGAACACGCGATACTACATCTTTTATATTCAAGATTTGTTACTAAGGTGCTTAAGGATCTGGGATACGTGAACTTTGACGAACCTTTCCGTAGACTTTTCACCCAGGGAATGATAGTCAAGGACGGGGCAAAGATGTCCAAGTCCAAAGGCAATGTGGTAAGCCCGGATCTTCTGATAGAAAAATACGGCGCCGATACCGTAAGGTTATATACCCTTTTTATAGGCCCGCCCGAAAAAGACGCCGAATGGTCCGACAGGGGAGTGGAAGGCGCGTTCAGGTTCCTTAAAAGAGTCTGGAAACTGCAGGATCATCTTGAAAAGGCCCCGGAAAAAAGTTCGGACGCCGGTAAAGAAAAAGAGACTTTGATCAAAATGCACCAGACGATCAAAAAGGTCACGGAAAACATAGACGGGTCATTTCATTTTAATACGGCGATAAGTTCAGTTATGGAGCTGGTCAATCAGATATATTCGGGATTCAGCGAAAAAGGAGACGATTGTTTCGGAAAGGATGTATTAAAGACCATCATCGTTAACGTTTGCCTAATGTTAGGGCCGTTCGTGCCGCATATCTCGGAAGAGATATTAAGCCGACTGGGAAAGGATAAGAGTGTCTTCAGAACAGATTGGCCGGAATATGATAAAAATATGCTGGTTTCTGATACGGTCGTTATTCCCGTCCAGATCAACGGAAAACTCAGAGGCACGCTTGAACTTTCCCTTGATACACCCGAAAAAGAAGTGAAAGACGCTGTATTGAACGATAGTAAAATAAGCCCCTACATCGAAGATAAAGAGATCCGAAAATGGATAATGATCCCCAACAAACTAATTAACCTGGTTATTTAACCCCTACAAACAAGAATAAGAGTACCTCCGCGGAACATGTTGACCCATAATCAAATAAAATTTGACAAATTATAAATTTATGCGTATTATGGCTATATTAGTTTGTTTGTCGACCTATGGGGGAGGAATATGCGCGGCCGTATAGAAAAAACAGTGGTAATTGTTCTCGCAGCAATGCTTTTTGCCGGTAGTATGCTCTTGTTCGGACATAATACACGCCCGTTCAAAAAGATCGTTATAGTTGAGAATGGAATAAAACAAGAGCTTACCTTGTCCCAGGTGGAAGACCTCCTTAAACAACAAAACAAAGTCGATATTAACAAAGCAACAGCGGAAGAGCTTCAGAGGATACCCGGAATAGGTGCTGTTATGTCCCTAAGGATACTGGAGTACAGAGAGCGTAACGGTAATTTCACGAGGAATGAGGAACTTCTTGAGGTAGAGGGAATAGGAGAGAAAAAACTGGCCGCCATAAAAGAGCATATAAAGGAATAATATTGTAAAATAAGACCGCAACACGCAGGATAAAAAAAGTGTTTTTAAAAAATAATATAATACGGAAATATTCTCTGATACTTTGTATCGTATTTTTCCTGAGCGGCATATTTATTGCCGGGATGAGTCCTTTTGTTTTTTCGGTACTTCCCGTTATGGTCTTTTTGGCGGTGCTTTTGATCTGTATGATATTACTCAAAAAGATCACGCGGAGATCCTATATCATCTTGATCCTCTTTTTCATTTTTCTTGGTGTTTTCAGGTATGGAGCATCCAATTTCCCGTCCGGAAGTGATATATCCCACCTGTGTTCTTCGGTAAAACAGAAAATACTCGTTTATGGGATAGTAGATGGTATCCCGGAAGAAATAGGCAAGTCATATTTAAAACATCTAAAATTCCCGTTCAAAGTTCTCAGGGTATTAAAAAACGGGAAAGAAAAAGACGCAACCGGGGAAATACTCGTGCATTTATACGATACCGGTAAAAATACGCATGTTGGCGATAAACTTGTTCTCGGGGGATATATATCTCTACCGAGGCCCGCGCGTAATCCCTGCGGACCCGATCAAAGAAGATATCTTACACACAAGGGCATACATTCTGTAATGGCCTGTCCCGGCACGTCACCGTATCTAAGAACCGGCATATCGAAAAGCCCGGTATATCTAATAAAGCGGTTTCTGGCGAAAAGTAGTATTTATGCCGATGGCATCTTAAAAAAATATCTCGTTTCAGACGCTAGGAGTATCATAAGAGCTGTTACTTTAGGCAAACGAAACAATATGCCGGCAAAGACAAAGACCCTTTTCGCGGAAACAGGTACAATGCATATTCTCGCGGTAAGTGGACTGCATATAGGGATAGTTGCCGGGATCTTGATCTTTTCCATGAAGCTCTTAAGGCTCCCCAATAGAATAATGTACATTGTGGCCATCGCGGGCGTATTAATTTTCGCGGTATTCGCGGGAGCTCGTTCATCGTCATTAAGGGCCGCGATAATGGTTGCATTCGCCCTTGCGGGAGTTATGCTTAACAGGAAGACAGATATGCTCAATCTTTTGGGCCTATCGGCGTTTTTAATAACTTTTTTCAGCCCGGGCCAGCTTTTTATGCCGGGCTTCATATTGTCTTATCTGGCGGTAATTTGTATTGTGTATATCGTGCCGTTCATTGACGCTTTGCTTATCCCGGAATATTCCGGATACTATCTTTCACACTCGGGACCGCGAACAGTAAAAACATATCTTTACAAAGCTGTTTCGGTTTCTTTAGGGGTATTTCTTGGAACGACGCCTGTAATAGCGTTATATTTCAGGATAATAACTCCGGCTTCTATAATAGCTAACCTCGCGGCTGTTCCATTACTTTTTATACTGGTTTCGTCAGGGTTAGTACTCTTGGCTCTGGGAATGACCGGTTTTTTGACCTTTCCTGCCAGGATAATTTCTGCGGTTATCAGTTACACAACAGATCTCTTAGTAAAAGTGTTATCCATTATCAGAAACATACCTTTTTCTCATATCCATGTTTCATCCCCCGGTTTTTTTTTGTGATCACGGCATATCTCCTAATAGTCGCCGCGGCATTACTGCTTGCGGGGAAAAAGCGGCGGAAGCTCTTTGTTATTTTAATGCTGCTTATCGTGTCAAACCTTTTTGTCTGGAACGAGGCTTTAAAGTATCCGCCTCACGCTACCCGGGTAACGTTCTTTGATACCGGAAAAGCCGATGCCTTTTTAATAGAATCCGCGGGCGGCGGCGTTGTATTGATAGATGGGGGCTGTTCCGGCAAAGCAGACAAAGAGGGTGACGGCAAAAGGATAATAGAGCCGTATCTAAGACAAAGAGGCATCAGAAAGATAGATCTTATGATACTTACACACGCGCATGACGACCATATGGGAGGTTTATTGCATATAGCCGAAAATTTCGGCATAGGATGTTTTATTGAAGGCCGTGTAAACACAATAGATAAAGAAGACCGGGAACCTTACCGGAACCTGATGAAAATATTGGGAAAAAGTAATATAAGGCACTTAATGGTAAAAAGAGGTGATATTATCTCCGGAATAGACGGCATGAAATTTTACGTCTTGAACCCCCCGGGAAGACTTCCTTATAATGACCCCAATAATGATTCGGTCGTAATAAAAGCTGTTATGGATAACGGCATGAGCATTCTTTTCTGCGCGGATGCGGAAACCGCGGCGGTAAGAGATATTTTATGCTTCGGCTCTTTCCTGGATTCTGAGATAGTTAAAATGCCTCATCATGGGGGAGAGATAGCTCCTATATGTATCCTGCGTCAGTTTCTGGACTTCACAAACCCCGATAAAGTTATAATTACGAACTTAAGTAAAGAAAAGATCAATAAAAAAACCATACAAGAACTGGAAAAAAAGCGTATAAAAACACACATTACCG
>CAYMTI010000046.1:0-7342 GCA_964393315.1 uncultured Planctomycetia bacterium | reverse complement strand
GCAAATTAATATTCAGAAATGAGATCTTCTATAGTTTTATTGACATATTCCTGCTGCAATTCATCCATATCCACGAAATTCACAGCTATAAGGAACATCCCGGCAGGTACACTTTCACATCTTATAACTTTACCTTGACATGTTATAGTGTCTTTAGACGGTGTAAAATTTATTTTTATATCAAGGATCTGATCCGACTCTACCGGATTGGCATGATAAAAGAGAGCGCCACCCGCTCCGAAATTAAGTACAGCCACCATGTCCCATTTGGATTCGGGATCCTCATGCGGTTTAAATCTCACCATATATGGTTTTTGAATCCTTTTATGCTTTCTTCTTTCCGGTCCACCGTAAATCATGAAACACCTCACTTTTACGAATTAAAAGAATTAAACGTCTTCTCCCTAAGCTTTATAAACTCTCTTTTATCTATCTTGTGATCCTTGTATTTCAAAAGCAGCGTATTTACTTCATCAGATAACTTTTTATCATAATATGGAGAATCTTTCAATGTTTTATATTTATTACCCGTCAAGTTCAGGGTTTTCAAAAAATCAGCATCATCAAAAAGAACGTCTGCGCTTCCATTGAACAGATCATCAACAAGTAATTCCGCTTCTTTAATGGGAGAAGCGGAAATATCTCTTTCAACTGTCAAAAAATAATATTTATCAAAAACAACTGCACCATTGGCATCGTAACCTATTATATTAAAAGCACTTTTCCCTGTTGTCTTCCCCGAGACAAGATCAACTCCGGAAAAATAAAAAACAAAAACAGCCCCGGAAATAAATACTTCAGCCCGGTTTTGCTTCATTGTTCGAATAATCTTTTTTTGTTTTAAATTGATATTTTTTTTTCTTATATTAAATCCGTTAGTTTTAAATCGAGCGGCTATACGGGCAGCAAAGGCATCATTTACAGGCATATCCGCAACAAATCTTATCTGCCCCAGGTTGCCTACAATATTACGTTTTTTTCGCATATCCTTAAAATTTGATATCAATATCTCTTTAGCATTCTTCACTTCTACAGTAGAATAATAATTACTCACGTCTTCTACGTTTATTTCATACGTTTGACCGGAAAACCAGGCGGTATTCAAAAAGCAGAATATAATTATAGATACAATCAGGTATTTACCCATAAAATCTCTCCTGTTCTAAGATTTCAGATTTCCGGGTTATTAGTTAAAAAAAGATCGATCAATTTTCTGTGACATGAAAAAGGTATCTCCGGCAGATCATCAACCGGACAGAATATAGCGTCAACCGCATCATCTCCCGGTTCGGGGTCATATTTTCTTAACCGGAAACTTATCCCGATTATGATAACATATCCGTACTTTGAACTTTTTTGTGTACACACTCCTACCAGTTTTTCATACACTCCTTCAAGCCCTGTTTCTTCGAACAATTCCCTTTGCGCCGCTTCTTCGGGAGACTCCCCCAATTCTACAAAACCACCGGGTAAAGCCCATCTTCCCTTACAGGGATCGATCCCCCGTTTTATAAGAAGCAGATCCCCTGAACTGTTACTTGCCAGACAAGCTGCCACCGGAATAGGATTTATATAATTTATCCACCCGCATTTGCGGCACATTTTTCTACGTTTTCCCTCTATCAGATCAGCTTCCAATTTTCCGGAGCAAAACGGACAATAATTAAACTCACGCATATATATCAACACCTATTTCTATAAAAAAACAGCCCCGGTAGAGGCACTTGTAACCTGTTTAGCATATCTGTAAAGGTAACCATGCTGTACTTTATATTCAGGACACGTCCAGTTCTTTTTCCTTTTTTCTAGTTCTTCTTCAGGAACCATAAGGTCAAGAGACCTGGCCGGGATATCAATCTTAATTATATCCCCTTCTTCAACCAGAGCTATCAACCCGCCTTCCTGTGCTTCAGGCGAAACATGTCCTATTGCCGCTCCGCGTGTCCCGCCTGAAAACCTTCCATCGGTAATAAGCGCTACATATTCGTCCAACCCTACACCGGCTATGGCGGAAGTGGGGCTGAGCATCTCACGCATTCCCGGACCGCCTTTAGGGCCTTCATATCTTATAACGATAACATCCCCTTTATTTATTTTGCCATCAAGTATCGACTTCATAGCATCTTCCTCTGTTTCGAAAACTCTGGCGGGCCCCTCGTGTTTCAGCATGGAATCGGCAACCGCGGCCTTTTTAACAACCGCTCCGTCCTCGGCTAAATTCCCGAAAAGAATTGCCAGGCCTCCGTCTTCTGTATAAGGATCTTCAACGGGACGAATAACCTCTTTATCCCGGTTGACCGCCTTCTTTATGTTTTCTCCAACTTTCGCGCCGGTAACCGTCAGAACGTTTTTATCTATCAATCCCTTTTTATCCAGTTCCGCCATTACTGCCTGAATACCTCCCGCGGAGTCAAGATCCTCTATATGCCAAGCCCCGGCAGGAGATATGCGGCATAAATTAGGGGTGCTGGAGCTTATTTCGTTGAAAAGCTTAAGATCAAGTTTTATCCCGGCTTCATTAGCTATTGCCGGTAAATGGAGAACAGTGTTAGTAGAACTTCCCAGCGCCATTTCAACAGTAATGGCGTTCTTTAATGTGGTAATATTAACTATATCCCGGGGTTTAATATCCTTTTTTACCAGATCAACTACTTTCATGCCGGACACTTTTGCCAGCCTGATCCTTTTGGAAGTCGCCGCAGGTACTGTCCCGTTACCAGGTAAGGCAAGGCCCAGAGCTTCACTTAGACAATTCATTGAGTTGGCTGTAAACATCCCGGAACATGAACCGCATCCCGGGCAAGCTTCGTTTTCAAGATCTTTTAGATCTTCGTCAGAGATCTTACCTGATGTTCTGGCGCCCACCCCCTCGAAAACCGTGATCAGATCCACCGGTTTTTTATTCACCTTTCCCGCGAACATCGGCCCGCCGCTTATGAGTATTGCGGGAATATTCATTCTAAGCATTGACATCATCATCCCCGGCACTATTTTATCACAATCGCAAATACAGACTAGACCGTCAAATGGACACGCATTCGCCATTATCTCTACCGAATCGGCTATCAACTCACGTGACGGCAGAGAATATTTCATCCCTGCATGTCCCATAGCTATACCGTCGCAAACGCCTATGGTATTGAATTCCATAGGCGTCCCGCCAGCCATATTAACGCCTGTTTTAACCGCTTCGGCCAGCATCCTTAAATGCATATGGCCCGGTACCACCTCATTAAACGAATTAGCTATACCGATAATCGGCCGTGATAATTCTTCGTCTGTATAAGTAAGCGCTTTCAATAATGATCTATGTGGAGCTCTTTCCAACCCCTTTTTCATTTTATCCGATCTCATCTCTCCTCCTTCTAGTATGCTTTTGGCCTCCGGCTCTCTTTTACCCTCCCCTCATCTCCCTTACTATTTATCAATAAGGGATAAAACTTGTTTTCCCGGTCAAAGAAATAACAAATTCAGTGATAAGTTTAACGGCATTTTCAAGATCATTTGTATCGATAACCTCAACCGGGGAATGCATATACCTGTTAGGGATACTTATCAGCCCCGTCGCCACCCCGGACCTTGTCATTTGGATAATATTAGCATCCGTACCCGTCCCCCGGGATATACCCTCGACTTGATAAGGTATCTTATGTTTTTTCGCTATCGAAACAAGCCGGGAAAAAAGTTTAGGGTTTATATTCGGCCCTCTGGCTATAACGGGACCGCATCCCAGCTTTACTTCACCTATCTTTCGCTTATCTATCCCCGGAACGTCGGCCGCGAAAGTCACATCGACCGCTATTCCTACATCGGGAGATATCCCGTAAGCGCTTGTTCTCGCGCCCCTTAACCCCAGTTCTTCCTGTACTGTTGAAACCCCGTATACCGAAGCAGAAATACTTTTTTTGGACAATATCCTGACACATTCATTTATTACGAAAACCCCGGCTTTATCATCAAATCCACGTCCCGCTATCCTGGATCCGGAAAGAGTCTCAAAACCCACCGCCGGAATGGCCGGATCCCCGGTTGACACTTTTTTCAAAGCTTCCTTTTTATCTTTTGCCCCTATATCTATCCACATGTTCTCTATCTTTGTGATCTTTGTCCTCTCTGATGTATCCTGCAAATGTATAGGTTTCCTTCCCACTATACCGAACACATCCCCTTCTTTACTTTTAACTATGACCCTTTGTCCTGGAACCAGATGCAGATCCACTCCGCCTATTGGCGTAAAATAAAGAAACCCTTTATCATCGATATATTTGACCATATAACCTATCTCATCTACATGTCCGGCAAGCATAACTTTCGGTTCGCCTTTTTTCTTTATCGCGGATATCACATTACCATTCACATCCACCGAAACATTAGAATATTCAGACGCTCTGCGTTTAACCAGAGAAGCCGCGTCTTTCTCATAACCCGAGGGACTATGGCTATTAATCAATTTCTTCAAAAAATCCAATGATTCTTTTTTCATTTTTTTCCTTTCCTTTTTAGTTTAGGTTTGAACTCTGGTCATACGCCGTCCCTTTAACTTCTTCCACGTAATGCTGGGAAGCAAAAGCGGCAGTCGCTCCATCTCCGCAGGCTGTTATGACCTGATATAATAATTTTTCGCAACAATCTCCGGCAGCAAAAATACCCTTGACTGAAGTCCTCATATGACTGTCTACTGTTATACGTCCCTTGCCATTCAATGTTATTAGCCCTCCAAGAAAATCAGTATTAGGTTCCCATCCTATAAAAATGAAAACACCGTCACAGTCAACCTCGGTCTTTTGTCCGCTGGAAACATTTTTTATTTTTATTTTCTCAACTTTGTTTTTTCCTGAGATCTCCTCTACAGTGGAAGACCAGATAAAACCGATCTTTTTGTTATCAAACGCCCTGTCCTGTATCACCCTGGAAGCCCTGAGCCTAGCTCTTCTATGTACGATAGTCACTTTATCGGCAAATTTCGTAAGGTATATGGCTTCCTCTACAGCAGCGTCTCCTCACCCCACAACAATATTGTTCTTACCTTTAAAAAAAGCACCGTCACAGGTCGCACAGTAAGCAACGCCGCTTCCTGTAAACTCGCTCTCACCCGGTATATTTAATTTTTTTGGTTTTGCCCCGCTCGCTATGACCACGGATAAAGCTTTTATTTCCCCGCCGTCATGCAGGATCTTCCATACGGAGACCTCCCCTTCGGTCAAGGCTTCCAATCCGGTAACCGTTCCCTGGACTAAGGAAAGGCCGAAACCTTGAGCCTGCTTCTTCATTTTCGCCAAAAGATCAAACCCTCCGGTATTTTCCACCCCGGGATAATTTTCTATGTTATCGGTCATTGTAGCCTGTCCCATAACCGAAAAACTCTCTATGAGAACGGCTTTCATCCCTCCCCGAGAAAGATAAAGTCCGCTGGTAAGCCCTGCCGGCCCGCCCCCGATGATCACAGTATCATATATATTTTCTGGTATTTTACATTCGTTCATACCTTTTTCTCCCCCACGGCCAGCCGCCGTATACTACCCTGGACATCATAAATGGATTATATAACCGGCTTTCACCGGTACATAATTCTCAAGAAAACTTCCTCCGAACATCCTGCGCAACTTATCGCCAGAACAATGAGCCGGACCCACTTTTTCCACACCAAGATCCTTAAATTCCTTTATCACCCGGAGAAGCTCATCCCTTTTCTTATCGAATAAATGAAATCCTCCCAGAACCATGTAAATATTATCAATTCCGAAATGTTTCTTGACCAGGCTTATTATCTTTCCTGTTCCGGGATGACCACAGCCCGTTATTACGGAAAACCCCTTATCCCCTTTAACCACTAGAGATTGTTCATAGAGGACACTGCCCTTATATTTTGTACTGATACCGCCGGTCGTAAATACATTTTTATATATTTGAGTGAAATCGGAAATATAGTCTATACTACTCCCCGCTTCTTTCACGCAATTTTTGAAAGTATCGCTGAAAGACCGGCAGGCATAGACCTTCATCAGGTTATTCCTCTTCAAAAGTTCCCATAACCCGCCAGTATGATCCCAATGATCATGAGAAATAACAACGACTTCTATATTCTCGGCAAACACCATCATCCTATCCATGTTCGATACAAGAGAAATCGACGCTTCTCCGGTATCAAAAAGTATCTTATCCCCGATAAGACAGGAAAACCCATGTCCAGATAAAAGACCTTTTTTTGCCAACTCATCATACAGAACTTTTATATACATTACCTATCCTCTTATCTTATAATCACATTCAAAAAAACATGGTTATATCCCTGCGGAGAAAAATATATACTCAATGGTATTATGTCGTATAAATATGCGGATAGATCTCTATTTTAAAACTGTTTTAATTCACCAAAACGATCAGTTCCTGTCTCCGAATATTTTTGTGCCGATCCGTATTATATTAGCGCCCTCCTCAAGAGCTATTTTATACGAATTCGTCATGCCCATGGAAAGAAATTCCATATCTATTTCTGGTATATCCTTAAGCGCGTCAAATATGGATCTTGTTTCCCTGAAATAAGGCCTTGCCGCTTCCGGATCCCCAGAGAAGGGACCCATTGTCATTAGTCCTTTGACCTTGATATACTTATAGCGCGAAATTTCCTTAACTAGAAATTCGACTTTATCAGGGGCAATACCCTGTTTACTCTCTTCCCGGCCCGAATTGACTTCCACTAGTACAGGTATGACTTTATCCAATGCTTTGCAGCGCTTATTGATCTCAAAAGCTAATTCTACCGAATCCACCGTTTCAATAAGATCGAAGATCTCAACGGCTTTTTTAACTTTATTCTTCTGTAAATGACCTATGAAATGCCATGAAACCCGTTTTTCGATAAAAGGCCTTACATCTACAGCTTCCTGAACATAATTCTCACCGATAATAGATATTCCCGCCTTGATCGCGGCGTTTATTTCCTCAGCTGATCTTGTCTTTACGGCCGCGACAAGTTTTACATTATCCGGTAATTCGTCTAAAACTGACTTTACCTGTTCCTCTATTTTTTTTAATAAACCCATATTATCAATTTTGCCGGAGCATAGATATCACTGTTTCAAGCTGATCTGATATCTTTTTAAGTAGATCAACCTGCTCCTGCTGTGCCCGTTCCTGTGAGGCTTGCATTGATTGAGCCTGCTTCGCCATCTTTGCCATATCTCCCATCTTACCTAAATCGAACATCCATACCTCCGTTAAGTTTTTAATATTAACTTTTAATGATTATATAATTAATGTCAGTTGAAGGCAAGATATAAAGGCAGAAAGATAAGACCCAAGCTCAATAAATTCGGCTTTTTTTATTCCATTCGAAGTTCTT
>CAYMTI010000045.1:6263-7479 GCA_964393315.1 uncultured Planctomycetia bacterium | reverse complement strand
AAGAGGAACTACTACTAGCGGGAGGATAAAAGCTATAAGGGAGGCAGGGGTGAAGGAAATACATATGCGTATCAGTTGTCCGCCTATAAGATATCCTTGCTTTTACGGTATTGACTTCCCTAGCAGAAAAGAACTTATAGCTAATGAGCTAAAATCTGTTAAAGCAATAGCAGATTTTATCGGTGTCGACAGTCTGGAATATTTAAACCTGGACGGGATGCTCGAAGCGGTAGGAAGTAATGATTTTTGTACGGCCTGTTTTAGCGGAGATTATCCGACGAAGGTAAACAGGCGTCTTATCAAGACACGTTTTGAGAGTTAAACTGCTTTTAAGATAAAAATGGTTACAGCGGCGTAGCCTAAATATATGCAAATATACAAAGGGGTATATAGTGATCAATGGTATCGGGTTTGACAATGAGAAATATTTGGAAGAACAGACCAGGTAGCTATGGAAAAGCTTAATGAGATGTGCGGATGTGAGGTTCAT
Organism: uncultured Planctomycetia bacterium; assembly: GCA_964393315.1. GTDB lineage: Bacteria > Omnitrophota > Gorgyraeia > Tantalellales > Tantalellaceae > CAYMTI01. The sequence goes on along the minus strand of CAYMTI010000045.1, from coordinate 6,989 downwards.
TTGACCCATATTCCTACTCCCGGGGATGAAGCCGGGCTTAGAAAACTGGGGGTTAATCTAACAAGTGAACCCGAGTTTTCCAGTAATAGTTTATTCGTTAACTAGAGAGGTATGTCATGACCAAATATATTTTTGTTACGGGTGGTGTTGTTTCAAGCCTTGGAAAAGGTATAGCGGCGGCTTCTATAGGCAAGATACTCGAGTGGAATGGCTATAAGATCGCTATGATAAAATGTGATCCATATATAAACGTGGACCCGGGAACAATGAATCCGTATCAGCACGGAGAAGTGTATGTTACCGATGATGGGGCGGAAACTGATCTTGATCTCGGGCACTATTATAGATACACGAAGTCGCCTTTGTCTTCAATTAGCAATGTTACTACCGGTAAAGTTTACCAAACCGTTATTACAAAAGAGCGGCGAGGAGATTTTCTTGGAGGGACGGTTCAGGTTATTCCGCATATAACCAATGAGATCAAACATCAAATAAGACAGGTGAACCGTAAGCATAAAGTGGATGTTGTTATCGTCGAGATAGGTGGTACTGTCGGGGATATAGAAGGTTTGCCCTTTCTTGAAGCTATCAGACAGATGAAGAATGAAAAAGGTTTCGGGAATGTGATAAATGTACATTTAACCCTTGTTCCCTATATTAAAGCCGCAGGGGAAATGAAGACCAAGCCGACACAACACTCCGTAGGCAAATTAAGAGAGATAGGTA
>CAYMTI010000045.1:0-6253 GCA_964393315.1 uncultured Planctomycetia bacterium | reverse complement strand
ATACAGCCTGAAGTCCTGATGGTCCGTACAGAGAAGCATATAGGCACCGATGCGAGAAAAAAAATAGCTTTATTTTGTAATGTAGAAGAAGATTGCGTAGTCGAAGCTAAGGATGTCAGGGATATTTACGAGATTCCCTTAATGTTGAAGAATAACGGTCTGGATAAGATAGTTTTAAAGAAATTACGGCTAAAACCTGAAAAAACGGTCTCTCCTATGATGAAAAAATGGAAGAATATAGTGGATATAAGAAAAAACGCTCAAAAACCGGTCAGAATAGGTGTTGTGGGGAAGTATATAACACTTCAGGATGCTTATAAGTCTATAGATGAAGCTCTTTATCATGGAGCTATAGCTAATAAAGTTGAACTTGATCTTGTAAAGATAGAGGCGGATAATCTGGAGAAGAAAACAAAAAAAGAGCTGGATGATATTTTTGACGGGGTAAACGGTATCCTTATTCCCGGCGGGTTCGGCGGCAGAGGAATAGAGGGTAAACTTGTTGCCTCGAAATATGCCAGGGAAAATAATATACCTTTTTTGGGGATATGTTTAGGTATGCAGATAGCTGTAATTGAATTTGCCAGGAATGTATGTAAAATGAAAGGTGCGAATTCTACAGAATTCAAAAAAAGGACAAAGTATCCTGTTATTTCTCTTTTGACTGAACAAAAAAAAATAAAATATATGGGTGGTACTATGAGGTTGGGGCAGTATAAATGTAAACTTAAACCCGGGACCATAGCTAGAAAAGCTTATGGTTCACCAGAGGTTATGGAGAGACATAGGCACCGGTACGAATTTAACGGAAAATATAAGGAGATATTCAAGAAAAAAGGTATGATCTTAAGTGGTATTCATCCCAAGGGGCAACTTGTGGAAATAGTGGAGCTTAAAGGCCATCCTTTTTACATCGCGGCTCAATTCCATCCAGAGTTTAAGTCAAAACCAGATAGACCGCATCCTATCTTTACAGGTTTTATAAAAGCTTCAAAAGAATACCGATGATCAGATCTTTTTGTTTGAAAAGAACTGAACTAATGGTGTTTATATATGACAGACAGGAGACATTTCGGTGTTTAATTTTAAGAAATATTTTTTTGATATAGCATTTCCAGTATGTTGTTGAAAATTGCTAAAACACATACTATAATAGGTCTTTACTGAATTGATTTTTTATACAATATGCCCCCTAAACAGAAACGGAGAGATGATGGTTAGTGAACAGATCATAGAAAAAGCAAAAGAACATTTTGCCGGATTGGTAGAGGAACAGTTAATAAGGATAGAAAAGATGAAATCTGACAAAGAATGGACGGATTATTCTTCCCTGGATGAAATTATCATAGGAGTATGCTGGGGAGACGGTATAGGGAAGACAATTTCCAAGCATGCTGAAGCAGTGCTTAAACACATGCTTAAAGAGGAAGTGGAGGCCGGTAAAGTAGTTTTTAAAGATATCCAAGGGCTTACAATAGAAAATAGAGCCGCTCAGGGAAAAGCTATACCGGATGATGTTCTTGATGAGATAAAAAGTTGTCATGTGATATTAAAAGGTCCTACCACCACTCCCCAGGCCGGTGATGAATGGCCGAATATAGAAAGCGCAAATGTAGCGATGAGAAAAGAGCTTGATCTTTTTGCGAATGTAAGGCCGGTAAAAATACCCAGACTGGGTATTGACTGGTGTTTTTTTAGGGAGAACACGGAAGGAGCGTATGTTTTAGGTTCCAGGGGGATAGATGTTAATGAGGACCTGAGTGTTGATTTTAAGGTGATAACCGAACAGGGGGCAGAGCGCATAATACGTATGGCTTTTGAATACGCGAAAAGAAACGGGAAAAATAGAGTTACAGCGGTGACGAAAGCTAATGTTGTGAAAACAACGGACGGCAGGTTTTCCCGACTGGCGAAAAAAATATCCGCTGAATATAAGACTTACGGGATAGAACAGGATGAATGGTATATAGATATTATGACAGCCAAACTTCTTGACGAGGCCAGGCGTAAAGATTTCCAGGTAATGGTTCTTCCTAATCTTTACGGTGACATATTAACCGATGAAGCAGCTCAGATACAGGGCGGGGTTGGTACCGCAGGAAGCGCGAATATTGGTCGCAAGTGGGCAATGTTCGAAGCTATACACGGCAGTGCGCCCCGGATGGTCAAGGAGGGGCGGGATATATATGCCGATCCGTCCTCGATGATCAGGGCCAGTGCTATGCTTATGAGGCATATAGGGTTTCCTGATCGGGCGGAAAAGCTTGATATGGCGTTGGAGATATGCGGACAATTTGAGAAAAAAAGGGTTTTAACAGGAAGAGATACCGGAGTTACAGGGGAAGAATATACAAAATATCTCTTAGAAACGGTAGATAGCCCCGATCTTGAGAAAAATTGGAAAAGTTACGCTGAGTAAGATAATAATATCAATGGAGCTCGATACCTGGAAAAAATAAAAAGGGGAAAGGAACTTAATGTCTCAAGAAAGGTCAAAAGAAGGAATTCTTGTCGTTGATTTCGGGTCGCAATATGTTCAGCTTATAGCACGTAGAATAAGGGAACATAAAGTACATTCCCTTGTTGTCCCGCCCTCAATTGCAGTAAATGAAATAAAAAAGATTAATCCTTCCGGGATAATTTTTTCGGGAGGACCGAATAGCGTTTATGATAACGGAGCCCCTTCATTTAGTAAAAGAGTACTGGGTTTGGGTATTCCTGTTCTTGGCATATGTTATGGTATGCAGCTTGTAGGTAAGCTTGCCGGGGGGGAGATCAGGAAAAGCGGAAGAAGAGAATATGGGTCTACAGCAGTTAAGTTTGACAGAAGAAACCCCTTGTTTAAAGGGATGGGCTCCGAAAGTGTTACCTGGATGAGTCATATGGATAAGGTAGCAAAACTTCCGGAAGGGTTCAAAGCGGTTGCTAAAAGCGATAATACTGCTTGCGCGGCTTTTTGCAATAAAAAAAATCGTATTTACGGCGTACAGTTTCATCCCGAAGTAGCACATACAGTTAACGGGAACAAAATACTTAAAAACTTTTTATTTGACATATGTGGTTGTAAAAGGACATGGACCATGAGATCTTTTATTTCCGGAAAGATCCAGGATATTAAAGATCAGGTAGGCGGCGGGGATGTGATACTGGGGCTTTCCGGAGGGGTAGATTCCGCGGTTTCAGCGGTTCTTTTGCATAAAGCTCTTGGAAAAAGGCTTCATTGCATATTTGTTGATAACGGTCTGTTGCGGAAAAATGAATCTCAAAGGGTAGAAAAGCTTTTCAAGAAAAATATAAAACTTGATCTCAGAGTAGTGGATTCAAGGCAGAAATTCCTTAAAGCCTTGAAAGGGGTAACTGACCCGGAAAAGAAAAGGAAAATAATCGGGAAACTATTTATCGAAGTATTTGAATCCGCTGCAAAAAGCATCAAGAACGCTCAATTCCTTGCGCAGGGAACATTATATCCTGATATTATAGAGTCCCGTACATTTTTCGGGGGGCCGAGTAAGACAATAAAATCTCACCATAATGTCGGGGGATTGCCTGAAAAAATGGGGTTAAAGCTTGTAGAGCCGCTCAGGGATCTCTTTAAAGATGAAGTGAGGCTTGTCGGAGATGAACTTGGTATGCCCTTGGAAGTCACCAGGCGGCAGCCGTTTCCAGGACCGGGGCTTGCCGTGCGGATAGTGGGAGAAATTACCGAAGACAGGTTGAATATGCTTAAAGATTCAGACTGGATCATTATGGATGTCGCCAAGAACAGGGGAATATATAATAAAACCTGGCAGATATTCGGTGTGTTCCTGCCCGTAAAAAGCGTAGGAGTAATGGGGGATGACCGCACTTATGAAAATACCATAGCTATCAGAGCGGTTACCAGCCTTGACGGGATGACAGCTGATTGGGCCAGGCTGCCGTATGATGTTCTGGGAGAAATGTCTAACAAGATAATCAATCAAGTGAGGGGGGTCAACCGGGTAGTTTATGACGTAAGTTCAAAACCGCCCAGTACCATTGAGTGGGAATAAATGTGTTCTTATATGTCCTGTTAAAGGGTATATACAGGTACAGGAGAAAAGAATGAAGTGTTCAAGGATCGAAGTCAGAGATAAAGACGGTATTTATGATGCTGTATCCGAAGGTTTGAAAGTAGACATTAGAGATCTCGGCATAAAGACCGTTAAGGATGTGGAATATGTTCAAGTTTATAACATTTACGGGAATATTTCAGGAAAACAGTTGAAAAAGATAGCTGAAGAGCTTCTCACGGACAAGGTTTCGCAGGAGTTTAATCTATCCGGCGGGTTTTTGAAAAAGGTCCCGTCAAATACATTTGTGCGTGAAATTACCTTTAATCCCGGGGTTATGGACCCTGTAGATGAAAGCGCGGTTAAGGCGATCAAAGATATCGGGATAAAAAGCGTTAAGTCCGTAAGCACGGCCAGAAAATACATAATAAAAGGGCAACTGACAAAAAAACAGATAGACGATATAACCGATAAGCTTTTATACAATAAGACAACGCAGCATGTGGTCACTCATGTCGAAGAGGAAAAACATTTAAAACCCTACAAGTTCCGATATGTAGAAGTAGATATTCTTAACGCCAGCAGTAAGGAGCTTGCCCGTATAAGCCGGGCCAGGCAGTTATACATGTCTAAGGAGGAAATGAAGTCCATCCAGCGATACTATAAGAAACTTCAAAGGAATCCTTCTGATTGTGAATTGGAAACACTTGCCCAGACATGGAGTGAACATTGCAAACATAAGACGATGATGGGCGGAGTCATCTTTAACGGTAAGAATATTGATAATCTTTTGAAAGAAACGGTCATAAAAGTGACCAGAGAGCTTAATAAGCCCTGGTGTATCTCTGTTTTTAAAGATAACGCGGGGATAATAAAATTTGACAGCAGATATAATATTTGTTTCAAGGTGGAAACACATAATCATCCTTCCGCTTTGGAACCTTACGGAGGGGCGGAAACCGGTATCGGAGGGGTTATTAGAGATCCTATGGGGACAGGGAAGGGATCTAAGCCCATAATTAACACGGATATATTCTGTTTCGGGAGGCCGGATATGCCAAGGAGCAAGGTTCCCAGAGGTGCTATTCATCCTAAAAACGTGATGAAAGGAGTAGTAAGCGGGGTTCGTGATTACGGCAATCGTATGGGGATACCTACGGTCAACGGGGCAGTTTGTTTTGATGACCGCTATACGGGTAATCCTCTTGTTTTTTGCGGGAATGTCGGAATAATGCCTAAAAACTGTTCTTTCAAGAAGGTTTCTTCAGGAGATCTTATCTTGGCGGTCGGTGGGAGGACGGGCAGAGACGGGATACACGGTGCGACTTTTTCTTCAGCCGAACTTACACATGAATCGGAAACTATATCCTCGACCGCTGTACAGATAGGGAATCCTATAACGGAGAAAAAAATAGTTGATACTTTGTTGAAAGCCCGGGACGAGGATCTTTATACTGCTATAACTGATTGCGGGGCCGGCGGGTTCTCAAGTGCGGTTGGTGAAATGGGAGAGGAGACAGGCGCCGAAGTATATCTGGACAAGGCACCGCTTAAATATCAGGGGCTTGAACCATGGGAAATATGGATATCTGAAGCCCAGGAAAGAATGGTGCTTGCGGTTAAATCTGCGAATCTTAAAAAGATCCTCCGGATATTTGAGTCCGAGAACGTGGAAGCTACAGTTATCGGTAAGTTTACAGACACAAAAAAGCTTGAACTGTATTACGAAAAAAATAAAGTTGCCGATCTTGATATGGATTTTCTTCATAACGGTGTTCCGAAGATCAGAAGGAAGGCTGTTTGGAAGAAAAAGAAGGAAAATAATAAGGTTCTCCCTGCTAGGAAAAAGGAGTATACGAAAGTATTGCTGAAAGTTCTTTCAGCCTGGAATGTTTGCAGTAAGGAATGGATAGTCCGTCAATATGATCATGAAGTACAGGGAGGAAGTGTTCTTAAACCTTTTATCGGGGTAGACCATGACGGGCCCAGTGACGCTTCGATTAACAGGCCTTTACTTGACAGTAAAAAGGGTATAGTCCTTGCGAACGGGATAAACCCTAATTACGGGGATATTGACCCGTATTGGATGGCTGCTTCGTGTATTGATGAAGCTGTACGACATATGCGTAATATATTAAATGAAATTCAACGCCTATCTACTTTAAATCATGATCAATTAATGTCAACATCCAGAGATTTACAAGCACCTTTTTCTTTAGTCG
>CAYMTI010000044.1:0-7530 GCA_964393315.1 uncultured Planctomycetia bacterium | reverse complement strand
TTATCCAGATATAATAAACCGGTGCTTCAGACACACAAAACTTGACAGTCTCGGTATTTTTGTGCTCTGGCGAGGTCTGACCCCAGGGGCCAGTTCTTCTTTCTTGGCAAAACAAGGATTTTATCTTATACTGGAACTTGTTATTTCAAGGTATAAAAAAACCGGCAGGTATTATTCATGATAGGATCGATGTCAGATCATTCCAGGATTACGGCAAATTTGTACCGTAAGACAGCAGGGCCCGATATTTTAATAGTTGTTAACACTACCGCTGAACAGGCTGATTTCTGGCAAAAAAGGCTCACAGGGAACGGGATATTCGGTTCCGGTATAATAGCCGGGAAAGATTCCGCGGTAATATCCGTTTCCGAGGATAACTGGGAAGGGGGCGCGGGCAACGGTCTGGGGACGCTGAACGGGTTTATTCTCGCCGCGATAAAAGCCGGGAAACTCGGGTTATTGGATGCAGGGGATGTCTCGGATCCGGAAAATATGCTCAAGGTTTTTCTTGAATACAGCCGAGGTAAAAGTGTTTTTATGTACCATACGGCGGGTAAAGGATCAAGGATAGCGCCGCTTCCCGGCGCGGAAATAAATTCGAAATCGAATGTTAAGTTGCCGGGAATGCTTTCTTTCGAAAAAAAAAGAAAGCCTATGACCATACTTGAGGCGGTCATAAAAGAGACCGGTATATACGCTGAAACACGAAAGAACAGGTTAAGTGTGTTCTGGGGTGATCAGATAATGGTCAATGAACGTGACGTGGCTTTTGATAACAGACATCATATAGAGATCTTCGGGAGATTAATGCCTCTGGATAAGGATATAAGTTCTTATGGCGTACTTATTCCCGGGGATAAGGGGGATTGTCTACAGCGGGAGAAGTTGACCGAGGAGGAGGTAATAAAGATCCTCCCTGCAGGGGTTAATGAGGTTTACCGTAGCCTCGGATCTTTTTCCGTGAGTTTGTCTTTTTTTTCGTCTCTTATACAACTGGAATGGGGAGCTCTTAAAGCCCGGGGAAAGGATCCTGAACAGAAAAAAAGTCTTAATACCGATCCCGACTGGTGGCAGCCTCTGACTTCCTCTCTCGAAGAATATGTGGACCTAATGCAGAAAAAAGGGCGCGATCAGGAAAGTTCTACTAAACAATGGACCAGGATGAACGATCTATGGAACGATTTTTCGGCTAATGATAATTTTATAAATGAAAAAAAAAGGACGGGGGTTTCACGAAAGGTTGGGTATAAGGATCTCGGGAAGAACGCTATATGGTGGGATTACGGCCAGAATAAATATTATTTCAGGAACATAACTCTTCTTACCCGTGATTCAGAGGAAGGCCGGGCGGCTCGTATTTTTTTCGATATAGATGAACATAAGTGGGTTTCCGATAATTGCGATATCGAAAATTCCGTGGAAATATCCGGTTCCGTGATCCTGGATTCAAAAATAAGATCAGGAAGGGTCAAAAATTGTGTGATCATAAACAGTGTCCTGGAAAATGCGCATGTCGAAGATTCCATAATCATTGAGAGTACGGTGCTGAACCTTAATTTGAGAGGCGCTTTATGTTATAACGTTGTGGATAAAAAGATAAGCGGAAGAAGAGGCCATGTTATAGTAAACATCTTTCATCCCGGACTCGGGAAGATCCCCATGCGGACCAGTATTTACAGGGATGGGGACGCCGATTACAAGAGAGGTCCGGAAGGTAAAGGTGCTTTTGTTTTTGATAACATGTTTACTTATAAGCAGATAGCAGATCTTAATTCCGAGATAAAGATAAAGGATTCCGTGGATATAAAACGAAAATATGCGGGATCCATCGGTAAGAAGGATATTCCTGTTCCCGGCCGGATCCTGGCGGATGAACTTGCTGAAAAGCGCGATATTGGAGTAAAAGACGCGCGAAAGATCATTTCTCACAGAATGCTTCTCTTCGGAGATAAGGAATTTTTCACATTTGATTCTTATGCTGAAGAGTTCGGAGTTAGTAAAGCTATAGCTGAAAAAGAACTTATGGACCTGGCAGACTGCGAACAGGAAAAGTTTCCTGTATACAGTGATAAATGCAGTTCTCTTGCAGGGATAGAATTAAAAATGGTCAAGGGATCGGCCGATAAAAAAATGGAGGGGGAAACAGTGTTTAGCGCAATACCAGATAAAGAGAGAAAAGAAGTATTGAAGGAAGCCAAGCCGTTAAAGTTCGGTACAAGCGGGTTAAGGGCGCTTGTCAGGGAAATGACGGATATGGAATGTTATATCAATACCCGCGGATTTATAAATTTTCTCGAAAAAGCCGAGGGGATTTCTAAAGGCGGGGAGATAGCCATAGGCGGAGACAGGAGAGAGAGTACGCACAGGATAATGGCCGCGGTAAAAAGAGCGGTAGAGGACGGGGGATACCTTCCTTTGAATTGCGGGCTTTTACCTTCGCCCGCTCTGGCGTATTACGCTATGGGAAAAGGCATCCCAAGTGTTATGGTAACGGGCAGTCATGTTCCGGCTGATCGGAACGGGATAAAATTCACTAAGAAAAGCGGTGAAGTTTTAAAGTCTGACGAGCAGGATATCCTGGAGGGAGTGGAAAAAGCCAGAAATGAAGAATACGCCAAAGGCTGGAAGGAATCCTCTTTTGATGAAAATTTTATGTTCAAGCACGAAGAGGTCCTGCCGAAAGCTTCCGGCGAAGCGATAGCTCGATATGTGGATAGATATACATCGGTATTTTCTCCGGACGCGCTTAAGGACGCTGACGGTAATCCTCTGAAAGTGCTTTTGTATCAGCATTCCGCGGTGGGACGTGATATTCTTGAGGATATTTTAAAAGCCCTCGGCGCCAGCGTTGTAGCGATAGGGAGAAGTGAACAGTTCGTCCCGGTCGATACGGAAAAGATATCAGAAACAAGTACCGTCTCGAAAAAGATGCTTTCAAAATGGGCTGAGGAACATTCGCCTTTCGCGATAGTTTCTACCGACGGTGATTCCGACAGGCCTCTTGTAACTGACGAAAACGGAAAGTTCATACCCGGAGATAAACTGGGCGCTCTGGTTTCCGTTTTTCTGCGGCCGGATTTCGCGGCGATACCTGTTAGCGCGAATGATGCTGTTATCAAGGCTTTATCCGGCCGGGGTATCAAAGTAGTGCAGACAAAAATAGGTTCTCCCTATGTGATCAAAGCTATGACAGATGAACTGGCAGTTACCTCAGGGGAAGCCAGTGTGGTAGGATGGGAAGTTAACGGAGGTTTTTTGACCGGTTCGGATTGGGAGATAAACGGGGGGAAATTAAAAGCCCTGCCTACAAGGGACGCGGTACTGCCGATATTATCCGTGCTTATGCTGGCTGCCGGAGAAGGCAAAAAGGTCAGCGGGGTTGTAGTGGATAATCTTCCGGCTCGTGAGACTTACGCCGATGTTATTGATAATAAGACAGAGGGGCCGGACGGGAAGCCTCTGATAGCGGAGTATACGACAGATCTGGGAAAAAGAATAGTTAAGACATTATCTCCCTCGGACGAAAACATTTCAGCCTCGAAGTTCGAAGCCAGCGGCGTAAAGGTCATTTACGCCTCCGGTGAAGAAAAAGAAGTATCTCCGGATCAGGCGGAGGAGCTTATGTCTATCAAAAATAAACTTGAGGGATATTATGGCCGGGAAGGGTTCGGTAAGATATTATATATCAACTGGTTAGACGGAATAAAAATAGAGTTTGATAACGGAGAAGTTTCGCATCTGCGGCCCTCGGGTAACGCCCCGGAGTTCAGGAATTATTCTCAGGCAGAGACCGAGAAAAGAGCGTATGAGATAGTGGAAAAAAGAAAAAAAATAGTTCCTGCGATCCTGAAAGACGTAAAGAGTGATAAGGGTTAGTGCAGGGAAACAGGAACCCGGAGACCAAAAAGATACTAGAAGGAAGATAAAATAATGTCATGTTCGAGTGAAAGGTTAAACCCCATAGTTAAAGCCGTAAAGGAAGGATCAAGTCCTGTTTACATAATGCCATATCGTGAGAAAAAAGTCTGGGGTGTGCAGGGTATAGGAGAATACTGGTACGGCGCGGAGAAAGGAGAAAAAAGTTCCGTAGCACAGATAAATGATGAGGTTCTTTCTATGGATAAACTTATGGACGCGGCTGCCGTGGAACTTATCGGAAAAGAAGTCATTAATAAATTCGGGAACATGCTTCCGTTAACAAAGATACTTACGCCCAATAATCGTTTATCCGTACAATTTCACGATTCTAAGAACGAATTATGGGTTGTAACGGGGATAGATAAGGATATCGTGGGGGACAATCCTTACATAATACTGGGCTTCAGCCCCGCATCAGTGGAAAAATACAGTAAAGATGTAGGTTTCGCCTACCGCAAAGCGCTTGAAATATACGGTGAGAGACTTAACGTGCTTATAGATAAAATGGAGGGGAAAGGGTATCTGGATACATTTATAAAGGAAAAGGATGTGTTCAAAGCCGCTGAGAAACTTAAGGATAAGGACGAAGATGTTGCTTCTTTACTGGAATATTTAGTTCATGCTTCATCTGAACTGGACTGGTTCTATGCCAAGCGTACTGTAGAGATCGGGGACGTTATACCGGTTCCATCGGGGACTTTACATGCCCTTGGCAGCGGTATACAGGTTCTTGAACCGCAGATACCTGGACCCACTCAGTCCATGGAGGACGGAGCGACTTACCCGGTTCGGTATGCGTTTCCAGGGCATAGCAGGGAAACGGCCAGTAAGGTGCTGGATCTAGACAGGGTAGAAGAGATAATACCGTCTGTGGCCGGGAACGTGTGTCCCGACATTATAGAAAGAACAGATAAAGTGACCGTCGAAAAGCTTCCGGGCGGTTTTGAGGATAAAGGGATGGAAGTTAGAAGGATAACTATGGTAAAAGGATCTGAAATCCTAATAAGCGGAAGTTTTTCGGACCACCTTCTGGCGATAGTTAATAATGACGGTAAAGCGATGCTTGTCTTTGATAACAAAGATTTTAGTATCAACAGGGCTGATCCCGGTGAAAGTTTAATGCTGGTGCCTTCTTCGATAAAGGATTTTAAAATACGGGCGCTGGAGGATGTCCAGATAATAGATACTTTTACACCCGTTTGATATTTTCAGCTGTTCTTATGAATAACTACGATAAGATGATGATATGTCGACGAGAGAAATGTTATGTGTAATAGCGGTTAGAATGGGCTGATCCTGCTTAAAATAATAGAAACATTTTTTAAAACCTTAGCAAATATGTTTTATTTGACATTAGAATGTAATTTTTGTACAATAATCACCTCTATTATTAAATGTTAAAACATCAAATAAAGAAAAGGGTTTTGATGTTAAAAAAATCGGTTCTACAAAAAATAAACGAGCAGAAGATTTCGTATCTTTTTATCGCTTTACCGGCAACATTGTTCTTTATTTTCCAGTTAGCTCCGGAGTTTATTTCTTTTTTCTGGGCTTTTACCCAATATGATGTTGTTCATGCCCCTAAGTTCATCGGGCTGGCTAATTACAAAAATATACTCTTTCACGATCCTCTTTATTGGAAGGCCATACGGAATACGATAGTATACGTAGTAGGAGTAGTGCCTATAGGGATATGTTTTTCTCTTATACTTGCTGTAGCCATAGACCAGAAAATAAAATTCAAGAATTTCTTCAAGTCCATATTCTTTTTGCCCACCGTTACGGCGATTATAGCCGTGTCCGTAATATGGAAATGGCTGTATGCGGGGGAGAAGTATGGACTTATAAATTTCTTCATCATGAAATTGGGGTTTCAGCCGATCGATTGGTTGGCGAGCCCCACATGGCTTTTACCGTCTATTATGATAATGAGCGTCTGGGCAGGCGTGGGGTATAATATGATAATTTTTCTCGCGGGCCTTCAGACCATTCCGCATTCAATGTATGAAGCTGCTGAAATAGACGGGGCCGGGTTCTGGCACAAGTTTTTTCATGTTACTCTGCCTCTTTTAAAACCGACGATCGTTTTTGTTACGATGATGAGTTTTATTTTCAGTTTTCAGGTATTCGAACAGGTTTACATAATGACAAGCGGTCAGGGAGGAATAGGCGGAGTTCTTGATAGCGCGCTTACCATAGTGGCGTATTTATACGATAGAGGTTTTCAGAAATTTCAAATGGGATACGCTTCCGCGCTCGCTTACATAGTCTTTACCATGATATTCGTGCTTACTATGATAAACAAGCGGCTTATGAGATCGAACGTGGAATATTAATATTGAAGAGTTCAAGAAAGGTAAAAAACATGTCAAAACGTGATATCGGTATAAGAAAAGATTCGATGACGATAAAGACCTTTATTTACATTTTTCTCATTGCCGGGGCCGCGACCATGCTGATCCCATATCTTTGGATGCTGGTAACATCGTTCAAAAGGCTGGAAGATATTCAGGCGTATCCCCCGAATTTCCTGCCGTGGCCGCCTACGATTGAGGCGTATAAGGACCTGTTTGATATGGTGCCTATGATGAGGTATCTTTTTAACAGCCTTTTTGTAGCGGGGTCGATAACACTCTTCAATGTTTTCGCGACTTCTTTAGCCGGGTACGCTTTTGCCAAGCATAAATTCTGGGGCAGGGATAAGATCTTTCTGATATTCATTGGATCGTTGATGATACCCTGGCAGGTCAATATCATCCCCGGGTTTGTTATTGTTAAAAAACTTGGATGGCTTAATACTTACAGAGGCCTTATAATCCCTTCCGCCGCCTGGTGCGCCTTCGGGATATTCCTGAACAGACAGTTTATTTACAGTATTCCCGATGACCTGATAGACGCGGCTAAGATAGACGGATGCAGTGAATTCATGATATACAGGAAGGTTATATTGCCTTTGATCAAGCCGGTGCTTGCCACGCTGGCTATATTCACCTTTTTGCAGCAGTGGAATAATTTTGTATGGCCGTTAGTCATTATACATACTCCGTCAATGCGGACCATACCGCTTGCGCTTGCCGTTATACAGGGGCAATTCGGGGCTAATTTCGCTATGGTCATGGCCGGGGCGGTTATAGCGACAATGCCGATGCTCGTAGTTTACCTGATGTTCCAGAAATATATCATCAAAGGTATAGCTATGACGGGATTAAAAGGATAATAGATTTAATGTATAAAGTGTTATATACCAGTAAAAAAGAAAAATCAAAAAGAGAAAAAAAGGAAAAATATGAAAAAACTATTTAACTTGTTCTTATGTTTGAAGATACTTTCTTTTATGTCGGCCTGTAGCGCTAAAGAAGAGCCGGCTGATATTGAAATGCTTGTCGAGGAGACGGCGGCTATCGATACGGAAACCGGTAAGGAAGCTGTTGTCACGGAAGTGGTAGAAGTTTCAGAAGATCCTGAAGGAGAGGCAGAGGTTATTGACACGGTTCAAGTCGAGGTGGAGGGAGAATTGGTCTATCTTGACGTTACGAATGCCGAGGCTTCAAGTTTCGATCAAACGCCTGATTGGGCTCCAGAACCCAACCCTATGGCTCCTGTCGACGGGGA